>JAIBAS010000261.1 GCA_019695075.1 Promineifilum sp.
CCGCGCCAGCGCCGCGCCGGCCTGCCCCTCGGCGCGGCGGACGGTCGCCAGCGCGGCCGGGTCTACGTCCTTGAGCAAGTCGGGGTCGCTGCCGACGATGGACAGCAGCGCGTGGCCGTTCTCGACGTACTCCAGCCCGGCGGCCACCGGCCACTGGCTGACTTCGGCGAAGGAATCGGCCGGGGCGTGGCCAAAGCGGACCAGCGCCATCTGGGGGTCGTTGTAGAGCGTCTCCACCAGGCGCGCGCCGCTGTCGTAGGCATGGGCGGCGACGGCGCGGGCCAGCGGCGCGGCCTCGATGGGCGCGCGAACCATCAGCCGCTGGCCGGGCTGGAGGTTCAGGCCAACCTTGACGATCAGTTCGGCATAGCGGCCGAGGGCGCGGTCGAATTCAGGGGTCATGCGGGTCTCCTCGTCGGGTTCGTGTGTTGCGGGTCTTTCGGTTTCTGTTCGGGCGGCGCTGCCAGGCGCGGGCGCTTCGCCGCCGGCTAACAGTAGGCCGTCGCGGCAAGTATGGCGGCGATTGTATCCGACCGTTTCCGGGTAACAAATGAACGCGCCCGAAGTTGCTCTTTCAGCGCCAATCTGCGTGCCATTCTTCTCTACGCGGTTGCCCTGCGCCGCCGCGTTTGTGGCGTTTTCTCATCCGGCTGTAATGTACACTGTAAGAGTGCAACGTTACCCTAGAAATTGCCAGAACGTTTACTGTGTTGCCATCAGTCCTGTACCCGTCGAATGGGTGACATTTGTCACGATCATCGCGTGCTCTATGTCACTTTTATCGCCGTCGTGTCTACCTTACAATGGTCGCCAGAGGTAGGGACAAGGTACTGGACACATATCCGCGCCTTCAGGGGGGTTTGCGGATAGGAGGAATGTTATTACTTGCCTAACCGGACAGTCGCGATCTAGAAGAGCCACCATCTAAGGGACGGCCGAGACCGCCATCGGCCCGCACAATCAGGAAGCGAAGAAGCCACTCGCCCGCGAGGCGTAGTGGCGACGATCCCGTTTTGCCAGATTCCCACTTGCCCGTGACTCAAGTCGCGCGGGCCGGCCGTGCATTGGCGCGGCCAACAGTACACCCGAAAGGGGAGGAATGCAGACATGAGTACTCGTATTCACACTCTCAGCCGCGCGGCCATCATGGTGGCGCTGCTGATTGCGGTGTTGGCCCGGCCAACACTGGCGGCCCCGGCTCAGCCGTGCACTACCGTCTGTTACGTCGATACCAACACCGGCAACGACGCCAACGACGGCTTCACGCCGGCGACAGCCAAAAAGACCATTCAGGCCGGCGTCAATCAGGTCTCCGTGGGCGGAACGGTCAACGTCGCCGCCGGCGTCTATGCCGAGAACGTCACCATCGCCAAATCGCTGACGCTGACCGGCGCGGGCCAGACCAACGACGCCGCCGGCACGGTGCTGGAGGGCACGGGCATGACCGGCTCGGCCATCCTCGTCAACACCGGCGTCACCAACGTCACCATCCAGAACCTGCGCGCCCAGAACTACAGCCTGAGCGCCGCCGCCGGCGTCTATGCCAACGGCCAGAACAACAACTTCACCATCCAGAACGTCACTTCCGTCAATAACGGCATCGTTGGCAACAACGGCGGCGGCGTCTACATGAACGGCCCGGTCAACAACGTCCTGATCGACCACGTGACCGCCACCAACAACCGCAGCCGCGGTATCGTCATCTGGAACGGCTTCAAGACCAACATCACCATCACCAACAATACCGTGACCGGCAACAACTGCTGCGGCATCGAGTTGCAAGACGGCACGGCCAGCGGCGTGACGGTGACGGGCAACACCGTATCGGGCAACGTGGACAGCGGCATGGCCTTCACCGGCTTGATGAGTGGCATGGGCGCGAACCGCATCGCCAACAACACGCTGACCAACAACGGCCGCTTCGGCATCGAGATCAAGCTGGCCAACGGCACGGGCGCGACCAGCGGCGACGGCAGCATCGTGGTGGAGAACAACAACGTCACCCTGAGCACGCCGCCGTCCGACTTGCGCGACTTCGCCGGCATCGCCGCCTTCCGCCGCGGCTGGGTGAGCGGCAACAACAACGTCGATATTCCCACCGGCGTGGTCATCCGTAACAACACCGTCACCGGCTACATGCAGAACAACGTCGGCTCCAACAGCGAGGGCTTCGGCATCGTTGTCGAGGGCACGAACATGACGGTGACCGGCAACACTCTGACCAACAACGAGGTCGGCGTCCAGGTGCAGGCCGGGCATCTGCCCTACGTGGCCAACACCAACACGGACGGCGACCAGAGCAACCTGGCCGACCAGTTCTTCGGCCGGGGCAACTCGCCCGTCGGCTGCGCCCTGATCACGAGTAACACGTTCAGCGGCAACGGTACAGACACCCGTAACGTGGGCGCGGGCGGCGGCGTCGTCACCAACGTCAACACGGCCGAAACGTTCTGCACCATCCAGTCGGCCATCAACGACAGCGACACGATCAACGGCCACACGCTGGAGGTTTCGCCCGGAACCTATGCCGAGAACGTCATCGTCAACAAGTCGGTGACCATCAACGGCGCCAACGCGGGCGTCAGCCCCAACGACCCCGGTAACCCGGTGAACCCCAACCCGGCGCGCAGCGCGAATGAGTCGATCGTGGCCGTGACCGGCGGTGGCAATGCCTTCCGCGTCCAGGCGGCTAACGTGACCATTGACGGCTTCAAGTTCACCGACGCCAACGTGGCTCAGGCCAACGTCCAGGCGCCCATCATCGGCGCGGGCGGCAACTTTGGCGGCGACGCGCCCGGCGTCAAGATCATCAACAACCTGTTCTACCAGACCAACCGCATGGTAGTCTACTTCCTCGGCCCGTCGCTGATGCAGGGCGGCACAGTGGACGACAACCGTGTTCAAGACCCCGATCGGCCGGACACGGGCTGCACTGGCGCAACGGCGCCGAGCAACTGCGGCCATCAGTTGTTCAACCTGTGGAGCACCAATAACCTGTCCTTCCAGGGCAACGTCACCATCGCCGCTCAGGCCAGCGGCGACCGCATCCGCACGCTGAACATCAGCAGCTCGACCAACGTCACCCTGGCCGACAACACCGTGCGCTATACCTGCACCTATACTTGCTTCACCATCGCCGCCGGCACGACCAATAACGTGACCATGACCGGCAACGACCTGGTGACAGACGTCGGCAACGTGATCCAGATTTTCAGCGATTGGTCGACCACCGGTGGCACGATCAACGTCAACCACAACATCCTGACGGCCGGGGCCGACTTCCCGATCGTCGTAGATGATCTGAACGCCGATCTGGACAATGTCCACATCAACCGCAATGCTGTCATCAGCACCGTGTCTCCGACGCTGGGCATCACCCCCAACGCCCGCAACGGCAACGACAGCCTGACGATTCCTGGCGCGGAGACGCTGGACGTGGAGTGCAACTGGTGGGGCAACGCCGCCGAGCCGACCGGCTTCTTTGGCCCCAACGACCACACCCCCTGGCTCTACACCGCCGACCTCGACGGCCCCTGCTTCGTCGGCGGGACGATCACCGTGGCCAAGGAAACGACGCCCAACGGCGACCCGGCCGACTTCGAGTTCGACCCCAGTTGGGGCGCGAACTTCACCCTGAGCGACGGCGAAAGCGCCACGTCGCCCATTTTGCCGGCGGGTAACTACTCCGTGGCCGAGGTCAACCTGGCCAGCCCGTGGGTGCAAACCGGGGCCTCGTGCGACAACGCCGCCACCGGGCCGGTCGAGACGGTTAACCCGTCGGCCATCACCCTGGCCGACGGCGACGCCTGGACGTGTACCTTCCAGAACAAGTACCTGCCGCTGTGCACGACCGTTTGCTACGCCGACGCCGCGGGCGGCAGCGACAGCAACGGCGGCACCAGCCCGGCCGACGCCTTCAAGACCATCCAGAAGGCCATCGACACAGTGACGGCCGGCGGCGAGGTGCGCGTGCTGCCCGGCACCTATGACCAGGACGAGAAGAATGGCGTTGACCCGGTGACGGGCGGCGCGGGCGGCAACGACTTCAACATCTTCGTCCACAAGGCCAACATCACTATTCAGGGCGTCACCGCCGGCGACGTGGACATCACCACCGCGGCCGGCGCGCAGGCGATCATCAAGCCTAAGCGCAACCAGCCGACATTTGGCTCCAGCGCGATGTTCATTCAGGCTGACGGCGTGACCGTCCAGGGCGTGAAGTTCGCGGCCGACAACGGCGCGGCCTACGCCGACAAGATCGTGGAGATCATCGGCAACGACGTCACCGTCAACGCCGTGGCCTTCGACGTGACCGACGGCGCGGTTGGCATCTACGTCAGCGACTTCTCCTACGACGCCGTTAACAACGTCTCCACGGTGCAGGACTTTACCTTCACCAATGGCCTCTTCACCAGCGCCAACCAGACCGGCCTGGCCGTCCAGGTGGCCAGCGGCGCGGGGTGGCCCGACAACGTCGGCACGCGCACCATCAGCGGCAACACGTTCAGCAACCTGGACGACGCGTTGACATTCGCCGGGGCCGGCTCGGCCGGCTGGCGGCTCTACCCGGTGGGCACGGCCGACATCACCGGCAACACCTTCAGCCAGATCAAGCGCCGCCACGTGATGGCCTGGGGCAACTACCCCATCGCCAACCCGACCTCGCTCGGCTACGCCGACCCCGACTGGTGCGGCATCCTGGCCAACAACACCTTCGACAAGGCCACCTTCCTCTGGGAAGGCACGACCCGTTGCCCGGCCGGCGAACCGCGGCGGTGGGACGCCGCCTCCGGCAACCCCGCGCCCTATGACTACTTCCGCAACGTGGCCGGCATCTACAGCGCCATCCAGCAATACGGCGTGGGCAAGGCGGTGTCGGGCGACTTGCTGGAAGTGTTCCCCGGAACCTACGTCGAGCAGGTGACGGTCAATAAGACCATGACCCTGCTGGGCCATGGCCCGGCGACGACCTTCATCAAGGCCCCGGCGACTCTGCCCAACACCGGCACACAGGACTCGATCATCGTCAAGATCACCGGCGCGGGCGTCCAGGTGGAGATGAGCGAGTTCACCGTCACCGGCCCCGGCCCATCCGGCTGCGGCAGCATCGGCTACGGCATCTTCGTCCGCGACGGCGCGTATGCCAACATCCACGACAACAAGGTCGTTGATGTCAAGGACACCGGCCTGAGCGGCTGCCAGAACGGCAACGCCATCGGCGTCGGCCGCCAGCTATGGAACACGAGCGGCACGGCCGACATCACCGACAACGAGATCAGCACCTATCAGAAGACGGGTATCATCGTTGACAACACCGGCTCCAGCGCCACCATCGAAGGCAACACCGTCAGCGGCGACGGCCCGATCGCCTACATCGCCGAGAACGGCATCCAGGTGTCGCGTGGGGCCACGGCCGAGATCAACGACAACACCATCACCGGCCACTCCTACGCGCCGTTCACGGCCACATCGTCCGGCATCCTTCTTTACCTGGGCGGCACAGTCAACACCGATGGCAACACGGTGACACAGAACCAGATCGGTATCGACACGATTGATACCTCCGGCACGCACAAGAATAACGTCGTCACGGCCACGGCCGCGGGCACCGGTTCGCCCGGCTTCTGGGGCATCGTCGTTGACGCGCCGCCGCCGAACCGCACGCCGTCGCCGGCCGACGCTGAAGTCGCGGACGTGGCTGCGCCGGCGACCGTCGGCCCCAACCCGCCGGCAGTCGTGCAGACGGTTGTGGTGACGGGCAACACCTTCACCAGCAACAACTCGGCCGGCGGCGTGGGCGTGGAGGCGGACGCGGGTTACGGCAGCCTCGACATCAACGTGACCGTGACCAAGAACCTCATCCACAACTGGGAGACGGGCGTGGCCGTCGTCGAATGCACCGGCGGCGGTTGCGCGGCCTCGACGTTCAGCAACGTCGACGTCAACCGCAATAGCATCGTCGGCAACACCGACGGCTTCTACGCCGACACGGTCGATCCCAATGAGACCGACGGCACGTGTAACTGGTGGGGCAATGCCTCCGGCCCGTCGGATGCAGGCCCCGGCACGGGCGACACGGTCAGCACCGAGGTGGACTTCACCCCCTGGCTCTACAGCAGCGATCTGGACGGCCCGTGCTACGTCGGTGGGACGATCAGCATCGACAAGGTGGCCGCCGGCGGCGGCGCGACACAGTTCACCTTCGACGTGAGCTGGAGCGCGACCGACGTCACCCTGACCGACGCCAGCGCGCCCT
Source organism: Promineifilum sp. (assembly GCA_019695075.1). Classification (GTDB taxonomy): domain Bacteria; phylum Chloroflexota; class Anaerolineae; order Promineifilales; family Promineifilaceae; genus Promineifilum. The sequence goes on from JAIBAS010000261.1 coordinate 6,257, forward strand.
ACGTGACGGCCCCGCCGCTGCAAGCCGGCAACTACTCCATCAGCGAGATCAGCCTGCCCAGCGGTTGGGCGCAACAGAGCGCCACGTGCGACAACACGGCCACCACGCCGGTCGAGACGGTCAATCCGTCGAGCATCACCGTGGCCGACGGCGACGCCTGGCTGTGTACGTTCACCAACGCGCGGCAAGGGACAATCCAGATCGCCAAGGTAGCCGCCGGTGGTGGCGCGACGCAGTTCACCTTCGACGTGAGTTGGAGCGCCACCGACGTCACGCTGACCGACGGACAGTCGACGACGCCCGTCTCGCTGGCCGCGGGCAACTACACGATCACCGAGATCAACATCCCGACCGGCTGGGCGCAACAGAGCGCCACGTGCGACAACACGGCCACCACGCCGGTCGAGACGGTCAATCCGGCGAGCATCACCGTGGCGAACGGCGATACCTGGGTCTGCACGTTCACCAATGTGATCGTGCAAGGCACAATCAAGATCGCCAAGGTAGCCGCCGGTGGTGGCGCGACGCAGTTCACCTTCGACGTGAGTTGGAGCGCCACCGACGTTACGCTGACCGACGGACAGTCGACGACGCCCGTCTCGCTGGCCGCGGGCAACTACACGATCACCGAGATCAACATCCCGACCGGTTGGGCGCAACAGAGCGCCACGTGCGACAACACGGCCACCACGCCAGTCGAGACGGTCAATCCGGCGAGCATCACCGTGGCCAATGGCGACGCCTGGGCGTGTACGTTCACCAACGTCTACACCCCGCCGCCGTCCAACACCTGCGCCGTGCCCGGCACGCAGTACACCGACCTGCTGGGCATCGGTATGGGCAACACCAAGAAGCACAAGGCGACGGCCACGATCAAGCTACCCAACTACACCAACCTGGTCGATCTCTACGGCCAGCTGGTGGCCAAGGTTCCGGGCGACGCCAAGTACGTGCGCTTCATCATGCCGGGCAAGAACAACTACGTTCAGGTGAACGCCATCACCGCGCCGAGTGAACACCAGTATGGCAACTTCTGGTACGGCGCGGATATCCCCTGGGCCACGACACCGCCGAAGCAGGTCAAGGGCCAGTGGTTCCTGCAGAAGAGCGGCACGAAGAACCACATCCCGCGGGCCTTCGTCCTCTACGCGACCTACCAGCACGCGACCAACCGCTACGTCAACGTCTGGGATACCTTCACCCCGTCCGAGGGCGAAGTGTACTGGGATGTCGCTCAGGGCTGGACGCCCACCCGCGTGCTCAACGTGCCCATCGCTGCCCCGCTCGGCCCGACGACGTTCAACGTCGAACTGGCCCTGGTGGACAACGACAAGGACGCGCGGCCGGTGTGGGTGACGGTGACGGCCGGCAACGTCTCGCAGACGCAGCAGCCGACCAACCCCAGCAACGGCGAGCAGTTGAACCTGATGACCTTCACCCTAGCCAACGTGCCCGCGGGCACGAACCAGATCGTCATCAAGGTCTACTCGCCGTCGCCGACCATCGATGGTTTCGACGGCGACTCGGCCACGCTGGTGGGCATGGCCGCCAATTACCTGTGCGCACCGATCAGCACGCCGTAGCGAACGGCGCCGGCCTGTCGGGACAGAACTGTCGGCGATAGGCCTTTAATGAGATGGGGACTGCCAAGCCCGCAGGGGCCTGGCAGTCCTTTTATCTTCGGCCTGGCGGCGTCGCGACCTCTGCCAGAGAGGACACTTTGCCTAGGCAGATAGTTGTATTTGGTCTGGGGAGGTGATATAAATCTCGCACGCGGGCACAGCACTTTGCTTGGAGCTGCTCATTATATGGCAAGGCGGCCGGCTCGGACTCAGTTGCTGGTGCAGGACGCGGCCCACGATAAGGGGGTTGCATAACATCACATCTCGCCAACAGGCGAACAAAGAGGAGGCACAGAGCGCCAGACAGTCATTCACAACTACCCAACCCCATCTCACCGGAATCGCGTAACGGCGTCAGGAAGTCGTCACCGTTACCTTACAGGGGGCGTGTCGGTAGATAGTTTAATGTCACTCACGAAGGGAGTTTTGAGGAAAACCATGCGAAAGCTTGCTTTGCTTGTGATGTTGTTGTTGATTGTCGTATTGGCTGTTCCGGCGTTCGCGGCGCAGGGAGACAGCGGCCCGGGCATTACCGGGCCTGACCGCGAACTTCTGGCCTCGGCCGAGGCGCAGGGCCAGCAGACGATTACGCTGCTCGTCATGGCCAAGCCCGGCCGTGGCGCGGCCGCGGCGACGGCCATTGCCGCCAAGGGCGGCACGATCCGCTACCAGGACAATCCGCTCGGCTATATCCGCGTCGTGGCCCCCATCGGCCAGGCGGAAGCCATCGCCAAGTTGCCGGATGTCCAGGCGGTCGACGTCAACGAGATCGTCCCGCTGCCGAACCCGGAGCCGGAGGGCGTCGTTGGCGTTATTCCCCAGGCTGTGCCCAGCAACGCCACGCCCAAGACGAACCCCTACATGCCCATCCAGGACATCGGCGGCGACGTCTTCATGGCCGCCCATCCGACGTGGGACGGCCGCGATGTGCGCATCGGTATCGTTGACACCGGCGTCACGCTCGACCACCCCAGCTTGCAGACCACCAGCACCGGCCTGCGCAAGATTCTGGACTGGAAGACCTTCACCGACCCGCTGTTCGATGGCGACCCGACGTGGATCGACATGGCCGCGCAGGTGAAAGGCCCTTCCTTCACCTATAACGCCGTCACCTACACCGCTCCGGCCAACAAGACCTATCGCATTGGTCTGTTCAACGAGCGCGTCGCCTCGCTGGGCGGCGAAGTTGGCAGCGACGTCAATCGCGACGGCAACCCGACCGGCAGCAACGGCATCTTTGCCGTCCTGTGGGATGTCAGCAAGGGCGAGGTCTGGGTAGACACGAACCAGAACAACAACTTCGCCGATGACATGAAGATGAAGGAGTATGACATCAACTACGATGTCAACTACTTCGGCACGGACAACCCGGCCACGGCCGTGGCCGAGCGCATGCCGTTCGTCGTCCAGGTCGATAAGAAGGACCTCTACGTCAACATCGGCATCGCCTCCGGCGCCCACGCCTCGCACGTGGCCGGCATCGCCGCCGGCAACGCCCTGTTCGGCGGCCAGATGAGCGGTATGGCCCCCGGCGCGCACATCGTCTCCGTGCGGGCCTGTCTGTTCGTCGCCGGCTGCACCAACGCCGCGCTCATCGAGGGCATGATCTACGCCGTCAAGTCGAAGGGCGTGGATGTGGTCAACATGTCCATCGGCGGCCTGCCGTCGCTGAACGATGGCAACAATGCCCGCGCCGAGCTCTACAACCGCCTGATCGATCAGTACGGTGTGCAGATCGTCATCTCGGCCGGCAACAGCGGCCCGGGCATGAACACCATCGGCGACCCGGCTGTGGCCACGGATGTGGTCGCCGTTGGCGCGTACATCAGCGACGACACCTACCTGGCCGACTACGGCGCGCAGTTGTACGAAGCTGACAATCTGCTTTACTTCTCGTCGCGCGGCCCGCGCGAAGATGGCGGCTTCAAGCCCGAGGTTGTGGCTTCCGGCGCGGCCATCTCCAGCATCCCCATGTGGCAGGCGCAGGGCTGCCTGGCCCAGGTCTGCCCGGTCGGCTACGCGCTGTTCAACGGCACGTCGATGGCCGCGCCCCAGGCGGCCGGTGGCATCGCCCAGCTGATCAGCGCCGCCCAGCAGAGCAAGGTGGCCCACAAGCCGGAGCAGATCCGCCAGGCGCTGTTCTCCAGCGCCCGCTTCCTGACTGGTCGCTACCAGGCGTATGAGCAGGGCAATGGCCTGCTGGACATCCCCGCGGCGTGGGCCGTGCTGAGCGCCAAGGTCTCCCCGGTCAACATCACCTCGTCGGTGCCGGTCAACACGGTACTGAGCAGCTTCCTGGTTCCGCCGGGCATCGGCGTGGGCATCAACGACCGCGAGGGGGTTAAGGCCGGCGACAGCTATAGCCGCACCTATACCTTCCTCCGCTCCGGCGGCGCGAGCGGGAACCGGGTCTACAACGTCGGTTGGACCGGTAACGACGGCACGTTCAGTTCCGCCGGCACCGTCACTCTGCGCCGGGGCACGCCGGCCAGCTTCACCGTGAACATCAACCCGGCGACGAGCGGCGTCCACTCGGCCATCCTGAACCTCGACGATCCGGCGACCCCCGGCATCGAGTACCAGACGATGAACGTCGTTGTCGCCGCCGACCAGTTCACCGTCGCCAATGGCTACACCGTCACCAAGACCGGCAGCCTTGGCCCGGGCCAGTTCGTGACCTACTTCTTCAACGTGCCGGCCGGCACGCCCGCCCTCAAGGTGGACATGACCGGCGGCGGCGGCGCGGGCGCGGGCGCGATCCGCTTCCTGCGCTGGCATCCGTATGGCGTCGGCATCGACAGCAACGCCGTCAGCAACTGCTACAACGGCGCGACAGGCGGCTGCGGCACCGGCAGCGCCACCAGCCGCACCACCACGAACCCGTTGGCGGGCGTGTGGGAAGTGACGGTTGACGCGCGGCGCAACTCCGACGCCGTCAGCGCGCCGTTCACGCTGACCGTGAGCATCCTGGGGGCGACGGTTGCGCCGAACCCGGATACCATCGCCTCGGCGACGGTTGCTGTGCCCGTGGCCCGCAACTACACCATCACCAACATCTACGGCCCGTTCACTGGCCGGGCTATCGGCACGGCGCTGGGTAGCGCCTACATCGACACGCCCACCATCGCCCACGGGACAACGCAGAGCTTCAACGTGACCGTGCCCGCCGGCGCGACCGCGCTGCGGGCCACCATCGGCAGCCCGTCGGACCTGGCGGCGGACCTCGACCTGGAGGTCTACAACTGCGTCGCCGGGCCTTGCGCGCTGGCCGGCTCCCAGGCCGATGGCGACTCCGAGGAATCGGTGACGATCAACAACCCGGCCGCGGGCGCGTGGCGGGTTGATGTCGTTGGCTACAGCGTTCCGAATGGAACGACCACGTACAAGTACATCGACGTGATCAGCAGCGCGGCGTTCGGCACGATCAGTGTGACCGACGCCAACGCGGCGCGCGCCGCCGGCGCGGTGTGGGTCGTGCCCGCCACGGTGACGGCCAATGCCGTCCCGCCGGCCGGTCGCGTCCTGTTCGGCACCGTTCAGGTTCGCACCAGCGCCAACGTCCTGGTGGGCCAGGGCGACGTAATCGTGCAGAGCGTCACGCCGTAGTGGCGTTTAGGCCCTGTCGGGGCCGGCCGGCCGGCTCGCCGTAGGGCAAACTTCTAATCATAAAGGCCCGCGGGACGAACAATCCCGCGGGCCTTTTGCTTTGATGGGAATGCCGGGGCGACGGCCGCTAGTCGCCCAGCGTCGCCAGCAGCTCGGCCAGCTGCCGGTAGCTCTTCGCCGCGCCGCCCTCCATGCCCGACTGCACCATGCCGTCCAGGTCTTCGAGGTTGCTGAACTGATCGACGACGGTCAACAGCGTGCCGCCGTCGTCCTCGCTCAGCGTCATCGTCTCGACGATGATGTGGCCGGCCCACGGCTCATACTCGAAGGTCTGCACGACGCGCTGCCGCGGCTCGATTTCGCGGAACTCGCCGCGGAAGGCGTCCTCGTGGCCGTCCTCGCCGCGCTCGACGAAGCGCCACGCGCCGCCGGGGCGAAAGTCGTGCTGGTCTACGTGGGTCGTCGGCCGGCCCGGGCCGCCGCCCCACCAGCGGGTGATCAGCGCCGGCTCGGTCAGCGCC
>JAIBAS010000151.1 GCA_019695075.1 Promineifilum sp.
CTGCGCCAGACACTGCCGCCGGTGTCGCCCGCGCCGCGCAGCCGTTGGCGGGGCGTGCTGGATATGGCGGCGTTCATCGTCGGGGTGGCGCTTACCGTGACGGCGCTGCTGATGTTGCTATAGTATCTGCCCTGGGACGAACGCCCAGGCCACTCACTGAAGGGTAGGGGTTATCATGACTGAGACGATCACCATTGACCGTCCGCCGCGCATCCAGTATGACTTTCCCATTTGGGAAGAGACGCTGCCCGACCCGCCGCAGCGCCAGACCGGCGACCACTTCGTGCTCATCCAGTTGGCGCGGCCGCTGCTGATGGTGTTGATCTTCGGCGCGATCAGCGTGCTCGGTCGGGGCGACAGCAACCGGCTGCTCTATGTGCTACCGACCGCCCTGCTGACCCTGGTGACGGTCGCCTTCACGTGGCGCAACCTCCGGCAGCATGAGCAGGCGTTCCGGCGACAGGAAGCGCTCTACCTGGAGGACCTCAACAGCCGCCGGCAGAAGCTGGCCACCGACCATGACCAGCAGACCCGTTATTACTGGCATGAGTACCCCGGCCCGGAGAAGAGCTATGCTATCGCCAGCGAGGCGCGGGCGGCCTATGCCTATGGCGGGCAACACACGCCCCTGAGCGCGCGCCTGTGGGCCATCCGCCCCGGCGACGCGGACTTCGCCGGGCTGCGCCTGGGCATCGGCGTCCAGCGCTCGGCCACCACCTACCTGCCGCCTAAGGGCGACAGCACCAACCGCCTGACACGCGAGGCCGAACGGCTGGCCGCGGATTCGCGCTTTGTGGCCGGGGTGCCGCTGGTCGTCTCGTTGCGCCCAGCCGAGGACGCTCCGCCCCATCACGCCGTCGGCATTGTGGGCCGCGACGAGTCTCTGGTGCATGCCTATGTCCAGGCGCTGCTGGTGGAATTCACCGCTTCCCACGCCCCCACCGAGGCGCGCCTGTTCGTTGTCGGAGGCCTGCCGGCCCGGTCGAGCTGGGAGTGGGCCGCGCAGCTCCCCCATTGTCGAGTGGGCCAGCATGTCACGAACCTCTATTTTGAGGACGGCGACTCCCGCGACGAACGGGAGGACGGCGGCATGGTGCAATTCCTGCGCCGACTGCGCCGTATTCTGGACCAACGCCTGGCGCGGCAGAAGGACAGCCAGCAGGCCGACGCCAACCTGCCGTTCCTGCTGGTCGTGGTTGATCTGCTGGCCGATTCGGCCCGGCTCGACGAGGTAGAGACCGACCCGACTATCGCCATGCTGCTGCACGACGGCCGCACGCTGGGCGCGGCGGTGCTCTTCTTGGTGACGGAGCGCGAGAAGGTGCCTAGCGCCTGTGGAGCGATCATCGACGTGGAACAGCAGCGCGGCGCGGGGCCGACCAGCGAGCGCCGGCGGGTTGAATTTCGCTACACCCAGATTGGCACCAACACACTGCGCTATGCGGGAGAGGTGGAACTGCTGGCCGGCAGGGACAGCGCCATGCGCTACGCGAGCTTGCTGACTCCGCTAACGGTGCGGCAGAGCTATGGCGCCAATCTGCCTGATGGCATTACCCTGTTCGACCTGCTCCGCGTGCAGGATACGGGCGAGCTGCGCGAGCTGATGTTGCGCAACTGGCGCTTCAATCTGGAGCCGGGCAACGCCGACTGGCTGAAGGCCCCTATCGGCGTGCTGCCCGGCGGCGAGGTGCGCTGGCTGAAGTTCTCGGCCGAGGCCGACGGCTTCCATGGTATGCACGCCGGCACGACGGGATCGGGCAAGTCGGAACTGCTCAATAGCGAGATCCTGAGCCTGGCCATCCAGTATCCGCCGTCCTTACTCAACTTCCTGCTGATCGACTTCAAGGGCGGCATGGCCTTTAAGCCATTTCGGCGGTTGCCACACTGCGTTGATGTGGTGACTAACCTGACGGAGGCGAAGGTCGATCGTGTGTTCGACTCGATCTCGGCCGAGCTGGAGCGCCGCTCGAAACTGAACAACCAGCTGGGCGGCGGCATGGATGTGGTCGCCTACCGCCGCCACGGCCTCCATCTACCGCCCTACGGCCGGACGGTGACGATTCGGGGCAACGAGTATCGCACGGCCCCTTTCCCCCACCTGCTGGTGATCATCGACGAATTCGCAGAGATGATCGCCCTGAAGCCGGAGTATAAGGGCCGGCTGGAAAGCATCACGCGCCTCGGCCGCGCTCTGGGCGTGACGCTGATCCTGGCCGCGCAACGACCCAGCGGCGTCACCGACCAGATGCGGGCCAACATCACGGCCCGCATCTGCCTGCGCGTGCAGACGCCGGAAGAAAGCCTGGAGATCCTGCGCCGTCGCGATGCCTACTACCTGCCCCAGGTGGCCGGGCGGGGCTACCTGCAGAGCGGTAGCGACAGCCTGGAGTTGATCCAGATCGCCTACAGCGGCGGCTATGACACCGCCACGGCGCCGGACGCGGACATCCATGACCGGCCACGCGTCTATGACGTGGTCATCAATCTCTTGGGCGATGCGGCCGACGAAGAGGGGCACGCGGCGTCGAAACCCTGGCCGGATTTCCTGCCGGACCGGCTGTCGCTGGAGGCGCCGCTGCACACGCGCCTGCCGGCCGGCTGGGCGCAATTTCTGGGCGCGACCGGGGACGACCACTCGCCGGCGGCCGGCGGCCTGCCGGAGGACGAACCGGTTTGGGCGAACGTGGTGCTCAACCGGGCGCTGGCGCAGTGGTCCGAGGGCGACGGCCGCTGGCCGGGCATCAACTGGAAGAGCCACGCCATGCGGGCCATCGTCGGGCTGGTGGACGATCCCCATCAGGCGGTGCAGACGCCGCTGGAACTGAACTTCCGCAAAGACCACGTGGCCGTTTTCGCCGCCTCCGGTTGGGGCAAGACCACGCTGTTACAGACCACAATGCTGAGCCTGGCGGCTACCCACTCTCCGGCCGAGCTGCACATCTACGTCATGGATTTCGGCGGCCGGATGCGCGCCCTGTTCGAGCGGCTGCCCCACGTGGGCGCCGTCGTAGCGCCCGACGAAACCGAGCGTGTGTATCGCCTCTTTCGCCGCCTGGCCGACGACCTGGAGCGACGCAAGCAACTCATCAGCGAGGCCGGGGCGCGCGACCTGTACGAGTACAATGCCAGCGATCCGGCGCGCGCCCTGTCGGCCCTGTTAGTCGTCATTGATAACTATGCTGAACTGAAGGAGTCGTTCGATTCGCTGGTACCTGCTCTGAACGCCTTGTTGCGCGAATCGCGAGCCTACGGCATCCACTTCCTCATCACCGCCGACCGGCCGGTGGTGATGGGCTCGTTGTTTAGCCTCATCACCGGCCGTCTGACGCTGAAGCAGTCGGATAAGGGGGAGTATTCGGCCGTCGTCGGCCGCGTCAACAATACGCTGGAGGAGATCGAAGGGCGGGGCTGGGTGCGTTTGGGCAAGCATGCCCTACAGTTCCAGGCGGCGCTGCCGGTGGCGGATGAGGACGAGAGCGCCGCCTTGCGCCGGGTTATGGCGGTCATGGAGGCGCACTGGGCGGCGGAGGGAGGCGTGCGGCCGGCCGCCATCGGCGTGCTGCCGGAGCGGGTTCTGTTCC
>JAIBAS010000214.1 GCA_019695075.1 Promineifilum sp.
CACGGTGGCCCGGCTGAGCGCGGCGCAGCCCTAGCCGCCGGCGAGCGCGTCCCTTACGCTCGCCGGCGCAAGAGCGCCTTCTCCGCCTCAATGGCTACAAAGCCGGCGCTGCCCAGCGCCGCCGCGGTCAGCAGTTGCCGGCCGCTCAGGGGCACGACGCCGAAGAACTGCTCCAGCGGTGGCGCATAGAGCACGACCAGTTGCAGCGCCAGCACGCCCACGGCCAGCGCCAGTAGGGTCGGGTTCGAGCGCAGCCCCAGCGTGAAGAACGATTCGCGGCTGGAGCGCGAGGCCAGCGCCTGGCCCACTTGCAGGAAGGCCAGCGCCGTGAAGATCATCGTCTGCCACGTCCTGTCCTCCGGGTGGGCATTGTCGAAAGCCAACCTGCCGGCCAGCAGCGCCACCGCCCCAAGGAGCGCGCCCACCCATAGCACGTGCCCGCCCAACCCCTCGCTGAAGATGCCTGCCTGGGGATCGCGCGGCGGCCGGCGCATGGTGTTGCGCTCGGCCGGCTCCACGCCCAGGCCCAAGCCCAGCAAGCCATCGGTCAGCAGGTTCAGCCACAGCAGTTGCAGCGGCAACAGAGCCACGGCCGCCTCCGACCCCAGCAGTAGCGGAGCCAGCAGCATCACCGCCACCTTGCCGACGTTGCCGGCGATGGAAAACTTCACAAAGCGCCGGATATTGTCGTAGATGACGCGCCCCTCTTCGACCGCGGCGACGATGGTGGCGAAGTTGTCGTCCAGCAGCACCATCTCCGACGCCTCTTTGGTCACGTCGGTGCCGGTGATGCCCATCGCCACGCCGATATCGGCCCGCTTCAGCGCTGGCGAGTCGTTGACGCCATCGCCGGTCATGGCCACGACGTGGCCCTTGCCTTGCAGCGTCTCGACGATCTTCAGCTTGTTGGCCGGCGTCACCCGCGCATAGACCGAGACCTCATCGACCACCCGCGCCAGCTCGGCGTCCGACAGCCCGTCGAGCATCAGGCCGGTCATCACGCGGGCGTTGTCGGTGATGCCCAGGTCATAGGCGATGAAGCGGGCGGTCAGAGGATGGTCGCCGGTGATCATGATCGGGCGGATGCCGGCGGCCCGGGCTGTGGCCACGGCCGCCTTGACCTCCGGCCGGGGCGGGTCGATCATGCCCACCAGACCGATGATAGTCAGATCGCGCTCCAGTGGTTCGTCCGGGCCGTCAATCCACTGCACGCCGACGCCCAGCACGCGCATGCCGTTGTTGGCCATTTGCTCGTTGGCCCGCAGCAGCCGCTCGCGCCAGTGGTCGTCCAGCGGCCGTGGCTCGCCGCCGACCCAGATGGCCGTGCTGATGTCGAGCAGCCCGTCTACCGCGCCCTTGGTGAAGGCGACGACGCGCTCGTCCGGCCGCAGGCCCGCGCCCACCAGCCCCCGCAGCGCCGGCGGCAACTGGTCGGCGTCGGGCAAGCGGTGGACGGTGGTCATGCGCTTGCGCTCGGAGTCGAAGGGCAACTCCGACAGGCGCGGGGCGACGGCCAGCAAGTCCTCGCGGCGAATGCCCGCCTGGAGCGCGGCCACCAGCAGCGCCCCCTCGGTCGGGTCGCCCAATACGGCATAGCGTTTGGTCTCTTCGTCGGGTTGCAGCGCGGCGTCGTTGCACAGCGCGCCGCCGGCCAGTGTCAGGCCGATGGCGGGCGGCTGTTCCTCCACGCGGATGGGCGTCTTGGCCGGCGCGCCGTTGCCGCCCAGGGCGGGCGCGGGGTGGTGATGGGCCGTGCCCGTCAATTCCAGGTAGTGGCCGGCCACGTCGATGATGGTGACGGTCATGCGGTTCTCGGTCAGCGTGCCGGTCTTGTCGGAACAGATGACCGTGACCGCGCCGAGCGTCTCGACGGCCGGCAGCTTGCGGATGAGGGCGTTGCGGCGCAACATGCGCTGCGCGCCCAGCGCCAGCGTGACGGTGACGACGGCCGGCAACCCCTCCGGCACAACGGCCACGGCGACGCTGACGGCGGTCAGGAACATGTCGCGCAGATCCTCGCGCAGCAGCAGGCCGATGACCAATACTAGCGCGGCCACGGCCACGCCGGCCAGGGCCAGCAGCTTGCCAACGCTGTCGAGGCGGCGCTGCAGAGGCGTGGCGCTGTCGTCCACGTCCTGGATGAGCGCGGCGATCTGGCCCAGTTCCGTGTCCATGCCTGTGCCGACGACGACGGCCGACCCGCGGCCATAGGTCGCCGCCGTGCCCATGTAGGCCATATTGATGCGGTCGCCCAGCGGTAGCGACGCCGAGGCCAGCGCGGCGGTGGCCTTCTCCACCGGCTCCGATTCGCCGGTCAGCACCGCCTCCTGGATGCGCAGGTTGGCAACCTCGACCAGGCGCAGGTCGGCGGGCACGGCTGAGCCGGCTTCCAGCAGGACGATGTCGCCCGGCACCAACTCGTGGGCCGAAACTTCGCGCCGCTCGCCGCCGCGGATGACGCGCACGATGGGCACGGCCAGCTTCTTCAGCGCGGCCATGGCCTTCTCGGCGCGGTACTCCTGCACAAAGCCCAGCAGGGCAAAGAGCACGACGATGGCGGCGATGGCGATCGTCTCCGTCGCCTTGCCCAGCAGGCCGGAGACGACGGCCGCGGCGATGAGGATCAGCACCATCGTACTGCTGAATTGCTGCCAGAGGATTTTCCAGGGCGACTTGCCGCCGCGCTCGGTCAGTTCGTTGGGGCCATATTGCTCGCGCCGGCGGGCTACTTCGGCGTCGTCCAAACCGCGCGCGCCATCGACAGCCAGTTCGTGCAGAACGTCATCGACGGCGCGTGTGTACCACATTGTCATGTTGGGTTTCTCTCCTGTTTCCCGCGCGCAACAGGCGCGCATGGGGCAGGGATTATGTTTTATAGACAATTGTTAGACAAATAATACTAATCTGCCTCTAGGCAACTTTGTGGTACGCTTGCGCGGTATGGTTGCACCCGAACCCCTCGACGCCCTGGTGGCCGCCGTCCTGTCGTCGGCCAAGTACCGCGCCGTCAGCCCCGACCTGGTGCGGGCCATCGGCGCGCGAGAACTGGTCGTCCGGCCCAACCTGAAGGCAGCCATCAAGGCAACCAAGAACGCCCTGCACCAGGCCGGCGGGGCCTTCCTGGACGCGCCGATCGACTATGGCCGCGCCCTGGCCCGGCTGCGCGAGGCTGCCGACGCGGGCGACGCCGCCTTCCGCGAGGGTTGCCGCGCCGTCATGGCCCTCCACACCTCGACGCGCGAACGGCTGCCCATCCTCGACGCCTTCTACGCCGAGACGCTGGCCGGCCTGGCCCCGCCCGGCCGCGTGCTCGATGTGGCCTGCGGCCTCAACCCGCTGGCTCGGCCGTGGATGGGCCTGCCGGCCTCGACGGAACTGCTGGCCTACGACATCTACGCCGATCAGATCGCCTTCCTCAACGACGTTTTCGCCCTGACCGGGCTGCCCGGCCGGGCCGAGGTGCGCGATGTCGTCGGCCGCCCGCCCGACACGCCAGCCGACCTGGCTCTCGTCCTCAAGACGCTGCCCTGCCTGGAGGCGCTCGACCGGCGCGCGCCGGAGCAGCTGCTCGAC
>JAIBAS010000268.1 GCA_019695075.1 Promineifilum sp.
GACCGGGGACGACGGGCGTGGCGTGGCGCGTCGCCCCGGTCATCAGGTGCCAATCACTGTGGCAGACGCCGGCCGCGGCGACGCGCACTAGCACCTCGCCCGCGCGGGGCGGGGCCAGGTCGAGCGTCTCCACGGCAAACGGGACGCCCGGCTCATAGAAGACGGCCGCTTTAACTTTCATTCGGTGCGCTAAACCGGCCAGGCCCACCCGGGCTTGCCGGGCCGCTTACTCTTTCGACAGGATGTGCAACTTGGCGTGCGGGATGGTCTCGTACGCCCCCAGGTGGAACTTGATGGTGAAGCCGTAGCCCAGCGCCGGATAGTCGGCCACGCGCGCCCTGGTCTCGTCGATGGCGTAGTCGATCAGCTCCAGGAAGCGCTCGCGGTTGGCGCGCTCCATCATCTCGGTCGTCTGTCCGGCCTCATAGGGCACGGCGATCCAGTGGACGGCCGCCTCCGGCTCGACGCTGGCGATGATGGCGAACTGCCTGTCGTCGTCGCGGGCGATGACGGTTCCCGGCTCGTCGCCGCGCAGGATGGCGGCAAATGGACTGTCATGGCTGCTCATGTTGACCTCCCTGACCCACTCGTTGGGCGCGCCTTGCGGCGCGCGATGCTTGTTCTTGTCGCCCCGGGCCTCACGCGCCGGCGACGACCGGCTCGTCGTCGATGGCGTAGGCGTAGGGCATGGCCTCGGTGTTGCGCGCCCAGCCGACCTGGCCGCGGGCGTCGATGGCGATCAGGCCGCCGTCGCCGCCGGTGCGTTCTTCCAGCAGGCGAATGGCCGCCGCGCAGGCCGCCGCCGCCGACAGCCCCGCGCCGACCAGGTCGCAGACGCGCTTGCTGATGACGACGCGCATGAGCGCCTCGCCGTAGCCGGTGGCGCTGACGCCGGCCGTCCAGTTGTCGGCATACGCGCCGCTGCCGACCAGCGGACTGTCGCCGACGCGGCCGGGGCGCTTGTTGGCCGTGCCGCCGGTGGAGGTGGCCGCGGCCACGTTGCCAGCGCTGTCGATGGCCACGGCCCCGACGGTGTCGCCCAGTGGGCCGGAGTCGGAGCCGGCAACCGGCTCGGCCTCGACCAGCAGTTCGCTCACCTCGCAGCGCGGGAAGCCGATGCTGTCGGCGAAGGCATCCGCGCCGGCGGCGACGAGGAAGTTGTGGCCGCTGTCCTCCATCACCCGGCGGGCCAGGGCGACGGGGTGGCGCACACGCTGAATGGCGGCGATGGCCCCCATGCCCAGGTCGCGGCCGTCCATGATGAGCGCGTCCATCTCGACGAAGCCCTCGGCGTTGGGGTAGCTGCCCCGCCCGGCGTCGAGCACGGGGCAATCCTCCAGGATCATCACCGCGGCCTCGACCGCATCCAACGCCGCCCCACCGCGCTGGAGGATGTCGCGGCCGGCAGCGGCGGCGGCTTCACAGGCGCGGCGCGCTTCCTCCAGCCGGCCGGCCGACCGTGACCAGGCCCCCGCGCCGCCATGTACAATGATCGCAATCGTCATACGCGCTTCTCCATGTACGCCTATTAAACACGCTTTGTGCAATTTGTCGAAAGGAGGCCGCGGCGATTCTGGCAGATTTTTCTTCGGCGCGGGCGTTCCCCTGGGGGCACGCCCGCGCCAGTGGCGTTCATTTTGGCTTGACACCGCGCCCACAGAAGCTATAATCCGGGTTCGATGTTCCTCAGTAGCTCAATGGCAGAGCGTGCGGCTGTTAACCGCAATGTTGTTGGTTCGAGTCCAACCTGAGGAGCTGGTTCAAAAAACGGCAGGCGACAGGTCTGCCGTTTTTTATTTGGCGGCCGCCCGAACGACCGCCGAGGAGCGCAGAGAACATGAAAGCCTATAGACCCGTGGCCCTCATCATCCTCGATGGCTGGGGCATCCGCGAAATGGAGCACGGCAATGCCGTCGTGCAGGCCAACAAGCCCAATTACGAGCGTTGGACGCGTGAGTTGGAACGTTCGGTCGTCGATGCCTCGGGCGAAGCCGTGGGCCTGCCCGACGGACAGATGGGCAACTCCGAAGTTGGTCACCTGAACCTGGGGGCGGGTCGCATCATCTACCAGGACCTGACGCGCATCAACCTGGCCATTGACCGGGGCGCGTTTGCCGAGAACGAAATCTTGCTGGCCGCGCTGGAAGGCGTCAAGAACCGCCGCGGCAAGCTGCACCTCATCGGCCTCTTCGGCGAGGGCGGCGTGCATAGCCACAGCAAGCACCTCTACGCGCTCTTGCAGATGGCCGAGCGCAATGGCATCGAGCCGATCATCCACGTCATCACCGACGGCCGCGACACCCCGCCGGAGAGCGGCCTCGGCTACGCCCTGACGCTGGAAGCGTACCTCTCCAAGCACCCCGGCATTGTCGCTTCGGTCTGCGGGCGCTACTACACCATGGATCGCGACAAGCGCTGGGCGCGGACGGAACTGGGCTACCGCGTCATGGCCCTGCACGAGGGCTACCGGGGCGAGGCGGGCGGCGCGCCGCGCACGGCGCCGTCGCTCAGCACGGCCCTGCGCGAGTCCTATGCCGCCGGCGTGACCGACGAGTTCGTCCTGCCGGTGGCCATCGACGTCGGCGCGCGCAACGTCCTCATCGAGCCGGGCGACGCGGTCATCTTCTACAACTTCCGCGCCGACCGCATGCGCCAGATCGTCACCACGTTCACCGCGCCGGACTTCGTGGGCTTCGAGCGCAATTTCATCCCTGATCTCGATGTGCTGACGATGACTGCCTACGAGGCCAATCTGCCGGTGAAGATCATCTTCCCTGAAGTGGAGATCACCAACCCGCTGGCCGAGGTGTTGAGCAAGCAGGGCTGTCGCCAGTTCCATGCCGCCGAGACGGAGAAGTACGCCCACGTGACCTACTTCTTCAATGGCGGCTGCGAGACCCCTTTCGAGGGCGAGGAGCGCTATCTGGAGCCGTCGCCCAAGGTGGCCACGTATGATCTCCAGCCGGAGATGAGCGCCCGGTCGCTGGTGGACAAGGTCATCGAGCGCGTGCGCGACCACGACGACGATTTCATCCTGGTCAACTTCGCTAACCCCGACATGGTTGGCCACACCGGCGTCCTGTCGGCGGCCATCAAGGCTGTGGAGACGGTGGACGAGTGTGCCGGCCGGTTGGTGGCGGCCATCAACGCCAAGGGCGGTGTGGCCATTGTCACCGCCGACCACGGCAACTGCGAGCGGATGGTCAACGAGGTCACCGGCGAGCCGCATACTTACCACACGACACAGCCGGTGGCTCTGTTCGTCATCGGCGACCAGTACTACGACTTGCGCCCGCGCGGCATCCTGGCCGATGTCTCGCCGACTATCCTGCACCTGATGGGCATCCAGCCGCCGCCGGAGATGACCGGCCGGAGCCTGATCAGCGAATGAGCGGCGACGCCGCACCGTCAGCCAACGGCCGCGCCCTGCGCGCCTACGTGGACAGCGCCCGGGCCGCGCTGGCCGGCGTGACAGCCATCGACTACCACCAGCGACCCTTGCCCGCGCCGCTGGACGAGCAGCTGCTGGCCATCGTTGGCGTGTTCGCGGCGCTGCCCGCGGCCGACC
>JAIBAS010000611.1 GCA_019695075.1 Promineifilum sp.
CGGGGTGTTGGAAGGCTTCGGGTACGAGCAGGTTCTGCCAGGAGTGGCGGAAGCAGCCGTACCATTCCTGCGGGGTCACGCCAGGTTGATGTCCTTGACGGCCAGGTTGCCGAACTTGCCCAGGTTCGTGTTGAAGAACAGCCGGACAACGCCGGTCGGGTCGTAGCGGTTCTTGGCCACTTCGACTTCGGCCTGGTTCGGCGCGTCGGTGCGCTCCTTCGCATAGTATTCATCGCGGTAAAGGAGCAGCACCGCGCGGGCGTTGGCCTCCCAGCTGCCGCTGCTGCGCAGGTCGGCCAGCGTCGGGCGCTTGTCCTGCCGGCTCTCTGGGCCGCGGTTGAGTTGCAGGGCGGCGACGACGGGGATGGCCAGTTCATTGGCCAGAGCCATGAGCATGTCGGCGACGTAAGTCGCCTGAGCCGTTTCGGTCGGGAAGCGCTCGCCGGGCGTGGTGATGAGGCCGGCGTGGTCAATGTAGAGGATGTCCAGCCCGTGGGCGTTATGGAGCCGCTTGGCCTCCGCCACGAGCGCGGAGATGGGGATGCGCTGGGTGTCGTTGATCCACAGCGGGTACTGTCGCCACTTGCCGCGCAGGATGTCGTAGGTCTGCCACTGCTCGTCGGTCAGCTGCGCCTGCTCCAGGAAGGAGTAAGGCACCTGGAGCGCCGCGGCCAGCATCTTGTTGATGACCTGCTCCTCAATCGTCTCCAGGGCAAACAGGGCGGCGCGCTTGCCCAGGCGAATCTGATTGGTCATCATCCACAGGATGAGCGATGTCTTGCCCATGCCCGGCCGGGCGCCGATGACCGTCAGGCCCGGCTTGAAGCCCGGGCATAGCAAGACATCCAGGTCCTTGGCCCCGCTGGCCACCGAGAAGGGTTTCACCTGGCCGTCCCTGGCGGCCATCAGCCGCTCGTGGGCACGGTCGATCATGTCGGCTGCTTCGGCCGTACCGTTGGTCCCCTGGGCCGCCGCGTCGTCGAGCGCCCGCTGCGCCGCGCCAAGCACTTCCGGCAGGGGTTTGCCTTCGTCGTAGGCCAGCCTGGCGACGGTCCCGGCCGCGGTCAATAGCCGGCGACGGACGGCCGCTTGCTGGACAAGCTGGGCGTAGGCCTCGGCGTTGATCGACGTCGGCACGGCGTTCAACAGGCTGATGATCTTCGACTCGCCGCCGGCTTCGTCCAGCCGGCCGCGTTGGCGCAGCTTGTCGATCAGGGTGACGACATCGATGGCCAGCCCTGTCTGATTCAGTTCACAGATAGCTTCCCAGATCCAGCGGTTCTGCGCGCGGTAGAAGTCGGCCGGCTGGGTCAAAATCCTGGCGACCTCGTAGTAGGCGTCGGGATCGATCAGAATGGAGCCGAGAACCGCCTCTTCGGCCTCAACGCTGTTAGGGGGCAGACGTTCTTCAATCGTGTCCATGTTGCATTGGGTGTGTGTGTCGGATTAGCGCCCGCTGGAGGCCACGCGCCGGTCAGGCAGGCCGTTGAGATCGATCAGGCTACCCTTCGGGCACAGCTTCAGTATCCGGCTCCAGTTGGCCTCGCCCAGCATGGCCCGCAGCGCGTTGGCCGCCGGGTCGATGCTGCGGTTGGTCGTGAGGATCAGCCCGTGCCCGGCGCCCTCGGCCGCGTAGTCCAATACCTGGTAGTAGCGGCGCTGCAATTCGGTCGCCGGATCCTTCATAAACTGGATCGTCTGTTCCAGCCCCACGTCGTCAATGACAGTAAACGGGATGCCCCGTTCCTGCCAGTCGATCTCGTAGTCGTTCTTCGGGTCCAGCAGCTTGTTGATCAGCTCGTTGGCCTTGATGTACTGTGCGACCGGACTGGCCAGCGACCAGTCCAGGCGGCCGTCCTCTTCGTCCACCAGCCACGGCACGCGCGCGCCGGCGTGCCAGACGGCGGCTGTGGCCAGCGTTGTCTTGCCGACACCGTGGGGGCCGGCCAGGACGCAACCGGTGGGAATACCTCGCAAATTGGCCTCAACAGTCTCGATCAGCACGCGGCTGGCGTGTTCGATGCGCGGGTTCAGTAGGTCCAGGTCGCTGAATTTGATGAGCGGTAGCATGGTGATTTGGTCTGTCGTTGCCGGCTCGCCGGGCCTGTAGGGGGCGAATTTGGGCCGCTGGCGCGTTTTGCGGGGGTGATCCTTGGGGTAGATCATTTGTTCGGCAAAACGCGCTTCCAGGCCCGATTTTCGCCCCTGGAGGTCTAGTAAGCCGTGATGCCCGTCGGGACCGGAGCGAACTCGTCGGCCGGCAGGGCGGCGAGCTTGTCCACCTCGCGCTCGGCGATGATGTGGCCGGCAAGGGTGGAGAGCTTGCGGACGTTCTTGAAGCCCCTGTGAATGAACTCGGCGCGCTTGGCGTTGAGCAGGCGGATGGCTTCATCCACATCCTGGCCGGTCAATTCCAGGAGCTGGGCTGCCGGCTGGATGTAATCCTCAACCAACTGCGGGCGGGGCGGGCGGGAGTACTTGATGATCCCGAACCACCGGTCAACCAGCGCGTCGGTCGGGTTGTCGGCCGCCGTTCCGGGGATGAGCGGCAGTTGTGGGAGAGGCACACTCTTCTTCTTTGAGTTCTTGCCCCCCTCTTCGCCAACAACCAGACTACCCTGCCTGGCGGTTGGCTGTTTGGCTCCCTTTCGACCAATTGGTTTTTCAGCACCACCACCACTAATAGTATTGGTAGTGAGATCACTACTAGTGGAGTGATCTCTTCTCTGAGAAGCCCCTCCCTTTTTCCCTGTCCCCAGAGTAGCGCCATCACCAAAACTCGTCAAGTTTTGGCGGTTTGGGGGATTGGAGTTTTCGTTAAGGTCGCCAGGGTCAGCACTGCCACCGGTGCTTGGTGTGTGCATGCAGCCGGCGAGTGTGCCCATATCTGGCGGTCTAACGGGGGCGGCCGGTTGGCCCTCTTCGCCGGCAAACTGCATTTCCGGCGCTTTTGTCATGGGTGACAAGTTTTGCCCGGTCTTGTCATGGGTGACAATTTTCTGTTTGCGATTTCTTGTCATGGGTGACAAGTTTTGGCCATTCTTGTCACCGGTGACAATTTTCTGCACGGTGACTTGAGCGCCATTCTTGATGGCCGTGATGGTCCGCTCGCCGGGAATGGAGATGGGCTGGATGGCCGGCCGGCCGGGAACATCCACGCCGGGGATGGCCACTGCCGGCGTCAGGGTCATCTTGTGCTTCTTGTCGCTGACGGTGAAGTGGTCGCGAATGTTGTTCAGGGCCGCTTCGACCATCTTGGCCGTGATGGGGAAGCCGGCGATGTAGACGTACTTGACCTGCTTGCGCTCGTAGTGGATTTCGACCGGCATCAGGAACCCGATCTCTTCCATCCACGCCATCAGCCGGTAAGCCGTGCGCCAACCGACGCCGATGTTGTCGCCCAGGTCGGCCGGCTTCATGCGCAGCCAGTGGTATTGGTTGGTGAACAGGGAGCAGGTGATGAGAGCGAAGCGACTTGTTGTGTCGATGCCATTGCTTTCGCGGAAGCTTTGATATATGATGGCAGTTGACGACATGAGACGTCCTCTTGTGTTGTCCCAGTGCTTG
>JAIBAS010000421.1 GCA_019695075.1 Promineifilum sp.
CGCTGGCTGCCGGGTTGCCGGCCGGTGAGGCGGCGACGACGATTGCCAGTGCGTTTGACCATGTGGGCACGACGGCACGCACGCCCTCGCCCTCGGCCAATGGGCACGGGGCGGCGACCAACGGCGGGCTAGGGCAATCGGCCGCCCCAGGTGGCAAAGGTGGCAACGGCGCGACCGGGGCGACGGGGCAAGCGACCGGCGGGCAATCGCAAGGCGGCGCGGCGGCTACATCGTCGTCTACCCACTCCGTAAGCTATCGTCCAGAAGACGGCGGCATTATGGACGTGTGGCACGCCCTGCACGGCGACGAATGGATTTACGCAACCGGCTTTGAACAATGGCACGCCTACACGGGCACACACTGGCAAGCCGACACGGGCGGCTACGCGCTGAGGGCGCAAATCGTCGCCCTAATGGACAGGCTGAATAGCACGGCACGCACTCAGAGAACGGCGGCCGATACGGCGGGCGACAAAGAGGAAGTCAAACGGCTAACCGCCTATGTAGACGCAACCAAGCGCACGGCGGCACGGGTTGCCAGTGTTGAAGGGTTATCCCGTTTGCGGCGCTATGTAGCCGCCGATGCACTGGACGCGGCCGACGTATTGAACCTTGCCAACGGTGCGCTTGACCTGAGCACGCTGGCACTACGCCCGCATGACCGGCGCGACCTACTGACCTACTGCCTACCCTACGCTTATGACCCGGCGGCCGTCGCCCCTAATTGGGAAGTGGTACTATCACGCATCGAAGAGGAAACCCGCAACTTTCTTCAAGAGTATGCCGGCTATGCCCTTACGCCCGATACGCGGCATGAGCTGGCAATCTGGCTTTACGGGCCGCCCGGCCGGGGCGCGTCTACCCTGTTAACCGGACTGCAAGCCATGCTCGGCCCGAAGGCGGCGCTAATCGGGTTGGCCGACATCGAAAGAAACCGCTTTGCGCTGGCAAACCTGCCGGGTAAAACGCTGGCCGTGGCGACCGAGCAACCGGCCGATTACATGGCGGCGACGCACGTACTTAACGCCTTGATTAGTGGCGAGCCGGTGACGGTTGACCGCAAGTATCGGGACGCGGTGACAATCACGCCACGGGCTAAACTGGCCTGGGCCATGAATGAACTACCCAGAGTGAAAGGCGCGGGCAATGGCGTTTTTAGGCGCGTCAAGGTCGTCACCTTTCCGGCCATTCCCGAACATGAGAGGCGGCCCGAACTGAAAGAGGGAGTGCAAACAGAAGCGGCGGGCATTCTCAATTGGGCGTTGGAAGGGCTGAGACGACTGAGGGCGCGCGGCCGGTTCATCATTCCTGCGGCCGTTGAAGCGGCTACCCAGGTTTTCGCCCTACAGAATGACATCCCCAAAGTGTTCATTGAAGAGCGTTGCGACATCGGGCCGGGCCTATCGGTTGCCAGTAAGCAGCTATACAACGCCTACGCCAATTGGTGTGAGGAAACGGGCCACAAAGCGCAATCCATGACAAGCATAGCCGACGATTGGCAGCGGCTAGGCTTTCAGAAGGTCAAGACTTCGCCCGGCATGGTATGGCTCGGCGTAGACTTGAAACCGTAACAATGCAGGGTTATGCAGGGTATGCAGGGTTTCCCTATCTAAGCGCATATGCGCGAGAAGACATTGAGTAGAAGAGGGTAGGATAAGCAAACCCTGCATACCCTGCATAAGTCTGCATAGAGGTGACATTAGACGACATGAAACACGACATCATAACCGGCGACTGCCTAGACGTGCTACCAACGTTGCCGGCGCGGTCGGTCAATCTGGTATGCAGTAGCCCACCCTACCCTGGGCAGATGGGCAACGGGCAGACGGTGGCCGAGTGGCTTGACTGGCTGGGGCGTGTCGCCCGGCAGTTGCGCCCCGTGCTTGCGCCCTCGGCGGTTGTCGCCCTGAATGTCACCTTCAAGCGGACGGCCGAGGGCTGGCATGACACCCACCTTTGGGCGGGCGTGCCGGCGGCCCTTGAGGCGGCCGAACTCCGATGCTTGGACGTGTACATCTGGCACAAGACCAACGGCGCGCAAAACGGGCCATTGGCCTATGCCGACGCGCCCGGCTATGAACCCGTGTTCGTGTACACCAATGCCGAGCGGCCGGGCGTCGTCACCTTCAACGCTCAACGCAAGCCCTACGCGACCAAGAGTATCAGCGCCGGCGGCTCGGCCCGCATCGGTTACGGGCGCACACGGCAACCCAACGGCGACGGGGCACGGCAGACAAACGTGATTGCACTACCCACGGCGGCCAGTGACGGCGACCGGCCACGGGCGCGGGGCGTCTCATTCCCGTTGGCACTGCCGGCGCGATTCATCCGGCAGTACACGCGGCCGGGCGATTGCGTCTTGGACTTTTGCGCGGGCGTCGGCACGACCTGCCGGGCGGCGGCCGAGTTGGGGCGACGTAGCATCGGCATAGAGATAGATGCAGCCGAGGCGGAGAAGGCGCGGGCGTGGCTGGCCGAGCCGGTTCAAGTGGGCATGAAGTTGGCAACGCCCCACGACGCGGCCGGGGCATAGCGCAGCGTGTAGCACAAAGGTGTGAAACTATGGGATGGGAAACACGCGGCAACGGCACATACTATTACCGCAAGGCGCGTGACGGCGGCCGGGTCGTATCGGAGTACATCGGCGCGGGTATGCTGGCCGAGGCTTATGCCGAGCTTGACGCCGAGGCACGCGCCGCCGCCGCGTCGTCGCGGGCGGCATGGGCGGCGACGGTGGCCGTCACCCAGGCGACGGCCGACTACCGCGCCGAATCCGACACGCTCGGCCAATTCATCGCCGAGTGTTGCCACGTCGCCGAGGGCGCAACAGCGCGCGGCGGCGAACTCTATGCCGCCTATACCACATGGGCCGAGCAAAATGGGCTGCGCCCCCTGTCCAACAAACGGCTCGGCTCGGCATTGAGGGAGCGCGGGTATGCGAGCGACCGTGATGGACGCGGCAACTATTGGATTGGCCTCGGCCTGTTGGCGGCCGCCCCCACGCCCTAGCCGGTGTTTGTGTATGGTGTGTATGGTGTGTATGCATTTTCCGTAACTTCGTTCATCTATTTTTTATACGTAAGGAGTTATGTATTTGCATACACACCATACACACCATACACAAAAGATGACAAAAGGTGGCAGAGATGATCGCTGGAATCATGAGCGGTGACTGTGTGAACATGGCCGACGCGGCCGAGGCCATCCGCGACGCGGCCGGGCGCGTCGCCGGGCTGCACCTTGTGCGCGTCGCCGAGGTGGGCGGCCGGTATGCGGCCGTCTTCGAGGTGCAGCCGATTCCCAGTTACTCCAAGGGGCTGGCCACCCGGTGGCATGGCGACCTTAACACATTGCTCAGCAGCGTCTTGGACACGCTAGAGCACATTCAAGGAGAAGTGGACGTGAACATTTTTAGTGCCGAGATGTTTGAGTATCTATGCGCCGAGATGCTGCCCAGTGACGGGCGGCCGGTGACGATGACGATCAAGGACGTGGCCGAGGAGACCATTACCGGCCCGCGCGGTGAGTCGGTGAAGGTCATCGTCTCCTTCCGTGAGCGACCGAA
>JAIBAS010000215.1 GCA_019695075.1 Promineifilum sp.
CGGCGCGTCCGCGCGCAGCCCGGTTTCCAGCCGCGCGGCGACCCAATCCGGGGCGTCGGCCGCGGCCAACGGCGCAGCGGCGTCGAGCAGCAGCAGGGCCAAAGCGTGGCGGCAGGGGAATTGGGCCGAGGGGCAGGAGCAGGCGACAACCAGATGGGGCAGCAGAACAGAGGGACAGGCCGGCGGGCGCTGGCCGTCGCTGAATTCGGCCCAGAGCAGGACGCCCTCCCCCAGCGCGGCGCGGCCGACGCGGCTGGCCTTGCCGCTGCGCGCCAACGTATCGGCCGCCCGCCACGTCCCATGGTCGGGGGCCATCCCCGCAATCGTCGCCGGCGGCAACGGCCGCCCTGTCCAAACAACCGGCATGTCACTCATTATTACGCACTTCCCGCCGGCATGGTTGCATCTTACGCCATTCTGATCCGCGACTAACGCAATTCTGATCTCTCCGGCGGATACTATCCTCTAAAGTATTGTGCGAGGAATGAGCCTATGCGTCTGGACAAACTGACCGAAAAGAGCCGCGAGGCCGTGCTGGAAGCCCAGCATCTGGCCGAGAGCTATAATCACCCGGCCGTCGAGCCGGAACACCTGTTGTTGACCCTGCTAGACCAGGAGGGCGGCGTCGTGCCGTCCGTCATCCGCAAGATCGGCGGCGACGTGGCGCTGCTGCGCGGCAGCGTCGAGGCGGTGTTGGGCAAGCTATCGCGCGCCACCGGCTCATCCGTGCAGGTGGGCCTGAGCCGCGAACTGAATGCCATTCTCACCGAGGCCGAGGCCATCGCCGGGGCGATGAAGGACGACTTCACCTCCACTGAGCACATCCTCATGGCCATGGCCCAGCCCAAGGCCGGGCGCGTGCGCGAGCTGTTGGCCCGCCACGGCATCGACTACAACGCCATCCTGCAAGCGCTGGCCGCCGTGCGCGGCTCCCAGCGCGTCACCAGCCAGAACCCGGAGGCGCAATACGAGGCGCTGGCCAAATACGGCCGCGACCTGACCCAGGAGGCCCGCCGCGGCAAGCTCGACCCGGTCATCGGCCGGGACGAGGAGATTCGCCGCGTCGTGCAGATCCTCAGCCGCCGCACCAAGAACAACCCCGTCCTCATCGGCGACCCCGGCGTGGGCAAGACGGCCATCGTCGAGGGACTGGCCCAGCGTATCGTCAACGGCGACGTGCCCCTGGGGCTGAAGGACAAGCGCCTGGTGTCGCTCGACCTGGGCGCGCTGGTGGCCGGGGCCAAGTACCGCGGCGAGTTCGAGGAGCGCCTGAAGGCCGTGCTGAAGGAAGTGCAGGAGGCCGAGGGCGAGGTCATCCTTTTCATCGACGAGATGCACACCCTCGTCGGCGCGGGTGCGGCCGAAGGGGCCATGGACGCCAGCAACATGCTCAAGCCGCTGCTGGCCCGCGGCGAGTTGCACGCCATCGGCGCGACGACGCTGGACGAATACCGCAAGCACATCGAGAAGGACGCCGCCCTGGAGCGCCGCTTCCAGCCGGTCTTCGTCGAAGAGCCGTCGGTCGAGGACACCGTCTCCATCCTGCGCGGCTTGAAGGAGCGCTACGAAGTTCACCACGGCGTGCGCGTCACCGACGCGGCCGTCATCGCCGCGGCCACGCTCAGCCACCGCTACATCAGCGACCGCTTCCTGCCCGACAAGGCCATCGACCTCATCGACGAGGCCGCCAGCCGCCTGCGGATGCAGATCGACAGCAAGCCGGCCGAACTGGACGAGGTTGACCGCGAGATCATGCAGCTGGAGATCGAGCGCCAGGCCTTGAAGAAGGAAAAGGACAAGGCCAGCCAGGAGCGCCTGAGCAAGCTGGAAGAGGAACTGGCCAACGCCAAGGAGCGCAGCACCCAGGTCGCCACCCGCTGGCAGGCGGAGAAGGACGCCATCCAGCGCGTGCAGGCTGTCAAGGAAGAGATGGACACGGTGCGCGTGCAGGTGGAGCAGGCGCAGCGCAACTACGATTACCAGCGCGCGTCGGAGCTGCAATTCGGCCGCATGCGCCAGCTGGAGCGCGACCTGAACGAGGCCGCCGCCCAACTGGCCCGGACGCAGGCCAGCGGCGCGCTGCTGAAGGAAGAGGTTGACGCCGAGGACATCGCCCACATCGTCAGCAAGTGGACGGGCATCCCGGCCACGCGCCTGCTGGAGGGCGAGGTCGAGAAGCTGATCTATATGGAAGACCGGTTGCACCGGCGCGTCGTCGGCCAGGAGGAGGCCGTCAGCGCGGTGGCCGCGGCCATCCGCCGCAGCCGCTCCGGCCTGCAAGACCCCAACCGGCCTATCGGCTCATTCATCTTCCTGGGGCCAACCGGCGTGGGCAAGACGGAACTGGCCCGCGCGCTGGCCGAGTTCCTGTTCGACGACGAGCGCAACATGGTGCGCATCGACATGAGCGAGTACCAGGAGCGCCACACCGTCGCCCGGCTCATCGGCGCGCCGCCCGGCTACGTCGGCTACGAGGAAGGCGGCCAGCTGACCGAGGCCGTCCGCCGCCGCCCTTACAGCGTCGTCCTCTTCGACGAGATCGAGAAGGCGCACCCGGAGGTCTTCAACGTCTTCCTGCAAGTGCTGGACGACGGCCGCCTGACCGACGGCCAGGGGCGCACGGTCGATTTCCGCAACACGGTCATCATCATGACCAGCAACATCGGCAGCCAGTACATCATGGGCGACCTGGACGAGGCGGCGATGCGGGCGCGGGTGATGGAGGCCATGCGCAACCACTTCCGGCCGGAGTTCCTCAACCGGGTCGATGACATCGTCATCTTCCACCGGCTCGGCCGCGAGCAGCTGCGCGAGATCGCCGAGATTCAACTCAACGCCATCCGCGGCCTGCTGGCCAGGCGCAATGTCAGCCTGTCGCTGACCGAGGCGGCCACCGACCTGCTCATCGAGGAGGGCTACGACCCAGTCTATGGCGCGCGTCCGCTGAAGCGCGTGCTGCAACGGCGCGTTATCGACCCGCTGGCCGTCCGCCTCATCCAGGGCGACGTGCGCGAGGGCGACCACGTCGTCGTCGAAGTGGCTGACGGCGAGTTGGACTTCCGCGTGGTGGAGACGGGCGAGGTTGAGGACGCGGCGCGCTGATGCCACGCTGATTTTCGCTGCCGGAACATCTCTTTCAGCGAAAATCTGCGCTCTTCTCAGCGAAAATCAGCGTGCCATCACTCTATGCGGTGTATGCAGAGTAGGGGCTAGGGATTAGGGGATAGGGGCCAGGGGAAGAGCGCTCTTCCCTAGTCCCTAGCCCCTGGCCCCTAATCCCTATCCCCTACACCCCGTCGAATTCCGGCCGATAGCGCACAATCCCCCGTCGCCCCGCCAAGGCCCCCGGCGCTAACTCCGCCACCATGAACACCTCTGCCGGCACGTCCCGCTCCCAGCGGATGCCGAAAGGGGCTGACGGCCGGAAGCCGAAGCGCGGGTAATACGCCGCGTGGCCCAGGACGATGCACAGGTCATAGCCCGCCGCCCGGCAGGCCGCCAACCCGGCCCGCACCAACGCCCCGCCGATGCCCTGCCCCTGCCGCTCCGGCAACACCGCCATCG
>JAIBAS010000127.1 GCA_019695075.1 Promineifilum sp.
CCGGGATCCCCATCCTTTTTGCGGCGGAGATGACGCCCTGGCGGGCGCTGCGGCCGATCTGGTTGTAGTTGGCGTTGCCGCGGGCGTCGATGGCGACGTTGATCGTCGTCTCGCCGCGCGCTTCGTGAATCTGGTGGTTGGGCACGATGCGGCCGTTGGTGTAGGGGATGAACAACTCCTCGCCCTGTTCGCCGACAATGTAGGCCCGGCCGGCGGTGACATGGCCGCCGCCCTCAGCGCCGGGGCCGTTCGGATCGTTCGGGTTTTCTGTCTCTGAAATCACCCGGACGATAATCGGGTGCTGGTCGTACCATGACTGGAGTACGGACCAGGCATCTTTGGCCGGTTCCACGTCGCCGTCCACCGGCGCGTCGACCGGGTGAGCGAAGAACCACTCCGCCAGCGCGCCCCGGTAAACCGTGCGCCCTCTTTCGGGCGTATCCGTGGGTGTAAACCACACCGGCCGCTCTTGTTCGCCGAACTCGATGAGGCTGCTGCTGAAGGCCTCCTGCGCTTCGGCGGCGATGATCGGCGTGTAGTAGATGTACGTCTCCTCGGCCGGAACCGGCTCCATATCGAACTCTTCGGCCATCTTCCAGTACCGCTCGGTGTAGTAGGCATCTTCCTCGCGCGGCGCGGCGTTGTTGAGGGCCAGAACCTGTACCCGGCGAATAGCCTCTTCGGCCGTCGTCACCGCCCCGTCGATGATAAGCTGGATCGCTTGGGCCTCCTGCTCAGCGCTGAGCGTCACCTGTGCGAAGGCGGCCGGCAGCTGCTCCAGCGCCGTCTTCCGCTGGGCGTAGGACAGGGCGAAGTCCGCTTCTTCCTGTGTCAGCAGCCCCAGGGCGACGGCGAGATCGGCCGTCTGGTCAGTCAGACCCTCAAAGTTGAAGACACTATCCCAGGCGTGTTGCTTGAGCTCATCCTCCACCTGTTGCTGGATTTCCAGGATCTTCTTCCCCGCCTCCTCGGCCGCCTCAATGTCGCCGGTATAGCTCGTCATCTGCTGCCCCTGCGTGCCCTGTAGGTCGCCAAGTTTGCCGATGAGTTCCGCCCGTTCGTTGTCCGACAGGTCGGCCGCCAGCTGCTGGGCAATCTGCACGGCGCGTTCGGAGTACTTGTCAAGAGCGTCCAACTCGTCGTTGAGCGCCTTCTTCTGGTCGTCGCTCAGGTCCGCGTTGAGCTTGGCCTGAATCTGGGCGATCTCCGATGCGTTGTCGCGGTAAGTGGTGACGTACTCGCCCGTGGCGTCGTTCAATTGCTCCTGGGCTTCCGTCATCTGCTGCGCCCATTGGATGCCCTGCGGGAAGTAATTGGCCTGGGCTTCGATGATGGCCGCGATTTCGGGCGTGCTGTCGATGCTCCCTTCCAGGAACATCGCCCGGGCGAGATCGTTCTCAAACATCCCCAGGCCCTGGCGGGCGGCGTCCATGGCCATCTGCATCTGTTGCTGGAAGCGTTCCTTCGCCCCCTTGGTCAGATTGATTTGCAGATCGAGCGGGATGGCCAGGCCCGCGGCGATGAGGTCGTCTTGCAAGCTGCGCATCTCGCCGTCAATCTCGCCTTTGACGTCGCGCAGGCTGCGCTTGAAGTCGTCCTGCCCTTTTTCAGCCGATACGGTGATGTCCTCCACTTCCAGCAGCCAGCGTTCAGTAAAGACGCGGGCCCGCTGGCCGTAGGCCTGGTTCTGCCCCTGGAGCTTGCCGTCGATCATCTTGGCGATCTCCGGCGTGTCGATGTCGGGCAGGCGGATGGTGATCGGTTTCTCGCCTCCGCTGAAGAGGGCCTGCATCGTGTCGCCGTCGAGAACGCGGCTGATGTCTTCGACGCCGTAACGCATACGTTCCAGCACGGCTTCGTCGGTGATGGAGATGTTGTAGAAGGCGGTCTTGCCCTTCAGGCCCAGCTTTTCGAGTTCGTTGCTCAGGAAGAGGACGGAGTCACCCGTCTGTTGCAGCAGGGGTGGGGCGAGACCGAGTTCGGCCAGGAAGGTGCGCACTTCGCGGTAGGTGGCCGGGAACAGCTCTTGCAGGGCTTGCAGGTCGACCATCATCTCGTCGGTCGGGGCCTCGTTGGCCCTGGCGGCGACGACGATGTCGGCGATGGCCAGCGACGTTTGTACCAGTTCCTTGTTGCTGGCCGATGTATTCTCCGCGAGAAGCTTTTGGGCCAGGGCCAGGGCCGTGGTGTAGTGCTCGGCGTCGAGCAGGTAGTCGCCGCCCATGACGAATCGGCCAAGGGACTTGAGGTTGTTGAGCTGGCCCTCGTTGGCCCACATGCTGTCATCGGTTGCTCCGACGCGCAGGGCTTCTTGGAGAAGCTGAGCTCTGTCACGTGTCTCTAGAAGGGTGTCTCCCGCTCTGGCGATGGTGGCGGTGAAGGCCTCGAACTCCTCGTCGGCGGTATCAATAGCGAAGCCGCCGCCGATGTTTTCGGCCGTGTTGGCTTTGAATTCGGCCCACCAGAAGCGGACCGGTTCCCAGCTTTCGGCCGCTTTGAGGTTCATTTGCTCAATCTGGGCCGCCGTACGCTCGCTGGCCATGAAGGCTTCGTCAGCGATTTGCTGATAGCCATCGGCGATGAGTTCCTGGCCGGCGCGCACTTCACCGGAGATGGCGGCCAGTTCGCCCAGGTGCTGGTTGGTCAATTCCAGAACGGCGATCATGGCCTGCTGGTCGCGGTAGAAGTTGCTGTCGCCGCCGACCAGGGAAGGGATCGAAGTGCCGGTTTTCTTGGCCTGTTCCTCAATGAGCCTCATCGCGTCCAGGAGTGTGCCCCCGTTGGCGATGAAGGTGCGGAAGTCGGTCTTGGCCGCCTCCTCAAAGACGCCGCCCAGCGCCGTGCCGGAGATCTGGATCTGCGTGAACATGTTGGACAGCAGCGAACTCACGCTTTCCAGATCGTCACCCTGTTTCACCATCGTCACGACGGCGGCGATGACGTCCTCCAGACTGACCCCCAGATCGCCGGTCACGGCGATGATCGGTGCCAGGTGTTGCGTCAGGCTGTCGGCCCCGACGCCGGCGTTGCGCTGCGCGAAGTAGAGCAGTTCGTAGACCTCATTGAGGTCTTTGAGCTTCCCGCCGTAGGCGTTGATGATGTTCTGGCCGCTGGCCAGCATCTGCACGTAGTCGCCGCCGCTCACCCGGGCGGCGCGGGCGCTGGCCTCCAGCGTGTCGCCGATGTCGGCCTGGGCCACGCCGAGTTGCAGCGCCTTTTGCAGGGCGGGCATCGTCTGCTCGGTCAGGTAGCCGTACTCCGTGCCGATGGCCATGACATCCTGGATCATCGCGTCGCGGGCCATCGCCGACGTGGCCGGGATCATGGCGAACGTCTGGGTAATGCTCTGGCGGTAGGCGTCGAACTGCTGGTTGGAGGTGTTGATCCACTCCTGGACGTTCTGGAACCAGCTTTGGAAGATATTCTCCACTTCACGGCCCAGGCTCAGGAAGGCGCCGGTCACGAAGGTGGTCTTGAGGTCGCCGCCGAAGAGCATCTTCGACAGCGTCGTGCCGGTCTTTTCCAGCTGCTTCTGCAAGCCGTGGGCGCGCAGTGCGGCC
>JAIBAS010000584.1 GCA_019695075.1 Promineifilum sp.
GGACACGTCCACCGCCGCCACCGCCGCCGCCGGCAGCCCGCGCGCCAGCGTGACGGCGATACAGCCGCTGCCCGTACCCACATCGACGGCGCGCACTGGGCCACGGCCCCGCCCCCAGGCGACGGCCATCTCAACCAACTGTTCCGTCTCCGGCCGGGGAATGAGCACGGCCGGCGACACAGCGAAGTCCAGCCCAAAGAAGGGCGCGTGGCCGAGTAGGTAGGGAATGGGTTCGCCGGCGGCGGCGCGCGCCAGCAGGCCGGCGTAGGCGGCCGCCTGCGCCGGCGTCAGCGCCTCGTCGTCATGGGCCACCAGGTAGGCGTGGTCGCGCCCCAGCGCGTGGGCCAGCAGCAGCCGGGCATCCAGCGCCGGCGCGGGCGAGTCGTGGAGTTGGGCGCGGCCGTCGCGCCACGCCTGTCGTATGGTCAGCATAAACGCAAACGGCGACCGGCGCGTATGCGTTCCGGTCGCCGTCTGCCAATTCTACCCGACTGTTTAGGCGAAAGCCGCCTCGCCGACGGGGATGTAGCCGCGCTCTTCCAGGTAGGACAGGATGCGCTGGGCGCTCTCGGCCGGGGTCTCCTGGTCAGTGTGGATGTGGATTTCCGGGTTGCTCGGGGCCTCGAACGGGTCGGAGATGCCGGTGAAGTTCTTGATCTCGCCGGCGATGGCCTTCTTGTACATGCCCTTCACGTCGCGGTCCATGACCACGTTCAGCGGCGCGTCGATGAAGACCTCCATGAAGTTGGTCGTGCCGGCCCGCACCATGTCGCGGACGGCCTGGTAGGGCGAGATGAAGGAGCAGACGCAGCCGACGCCGTTGCGCGACAGCAGCTTGGCCACGAAGGAGACGCGCTCGATGTTCTTGTCGCGGTCTTCCTTGCTGAAGCCCAGGTCGCGGGTCAGGCTCTCGCGCACGACGTCGCCGTCGAGTCGCTCGAACTTGCAGCCGCGGGCCTGCAATTCCTTCTCCAACAGCAGGGCGATGGTCGTCTTGCCGGCGCCGGAAAGGCCGGTCATCCACAGAACGTAGCCGGGGTATTCTTGGGTCATGATGAGTTTTGTTTCCTCTTGGTCTTGGTTGCGTCTCAGGGTCGCGCGGCGGCCGGCCGCCGCAAGGGCGGCCGGCCACCGATGATGGCTTGTTAGTTATCGTGCAGGTTAGGCGCTTCGGTGCGCACGAAGCCCTGCTCAATGAGCATGTTCAGCACCAGCCGGGCGTTCTCCTCCGGGCTGTGGCCGAGGGTCTCGATGGTGATCTCCGGGTGCTGCGGCGCTTCATACGGATCGTCGATGCCGGTGAAGCCGACGATCTCGCCGCGGCGGGCGCGGGCGTAGAGGCCCTTGGTGTCGCGCTGCTCGCAGACTTCCAGCGGCGTATCGACGAAGACCTCGATGTAGTTCTCGCCGCCGATGGAGTTGCGCACTTCGTTGCGCGTAGAGCGGTAGGGGCTGGCCGCGGCGCAGATGACGATGCCGCCGTGGCGGACGACCTCGGAGGCCACGAAGCCAATGCGGCGGACGTGGTCGTTGCGGTCTTCCTTGCTGAAGCCCAGGCCCTCGGAGAAGTGGGTGCGCACAACGTCGCCGTCCAGCAGGGTCACGTTGCGGCCGAACTCTTGCAGCAGCGTCGTCAGCACGCCGGCGGTGGTCGATTTGCCGGCGTTGTGCAGGCCGGTGAACCAGACGCAGACGCCCTGGCGGTGGCGCGGCGGGTAGGTCTCGGCCAGGATTTCGGCCACTTCCGGCCGCGTGAACCACTCCGGCAGCTGCCGGCCAACCTGCAAGTACTGCTCGCGCACCTGTGTGCCGGAGATGGAGGCCGTCTTGGTCTCCTTGGTGACCTTGTGAACCTCTTCGTAGCGGTCTTCTTCGGGCAGATAGACGAGCATCTGGAAGGGCACCGCACCGACGCCGAGTTCTTCAGAGTACTTCTCCACCATCTCCTGAGCGTCGTAGGGGCCGTAGAAGGGCTTGCCGTTGGAGTCGTTGCCCGGGCCGGCATGGTCGCGGCCGACGATCAGGAAGTTCGCGCCGTGGTTGCGGCGGATGATGGCATGCCAGAGGGCCTCGCGCGGGCCGCCCATGCGCATGGCCAGCGGCAGCAGCGACAGCAGGATGCGGTCGGGGTCGTAGTAGCGCTGCGCCAGCGCCTTGTAGGTGCGCACGCGGGTGAAGTGGTCGACGTCGCCCGGCTTGGTCATGCCGACGACGGGGTGGAGCAACAGGACGCCGTCCTTCTCCATCGTCGCCCGCTTGGTCAGTTCCTCGTGGACGCGGTGCAATGGGTTGCGGGTCTGGAAGGCGATGACGTTGTGGTGGCCGAAGTGCTCCAGCTTGGCGCGCGTCTCGGCCGGCGTGAAGCGCAGCGAGCGGAAGTCGTAGTGGGTCGGCAGCTGCAAGACGCGCATCGGGCCGGAGACGTAGTACTTGCCCCAGTTGTGCATCTCGGCGACGATGGGGTGGCGCAGGTCAGTCGTGCCAAATGCCTTCCGGGCGACCTCTTCCAGGTCCCAGGCGTAGACTTCCTCGACGTTGAGGATGGCCAGCAACTCGTTGCCGGGGCTGCGCAGGGCGATGTCCGTGCCGATCTTCATGCGGGCGGCGTCTTCCTCGTCTACCGGCAGGGGGATGGGCATGGGGAACAGGTAGCCGTTGGTCAGGCGCATCGTGTCCAGGACGCTCTGGTGGTCGGCCTGGCTCATGAAGCGGTCGAGCGGCGAGAAGCCGCCGGTGGCCAGCAACTCCAGGTCGCACACGGCGCGTTCCGAGATGCGAATCGACGGCAGGGTGTTGGCGTAGGCGCGCAACTCGGCCTGCTCCGCCTGGGGAACCATCAGGTCTACCAGCTGCCCGCCGTAGGGGGTGATCAATGTGGTCTTTTCGGCCGTTGCTAACAACGTTATAACTCCTTGTGCGCCCCCTCGCATCGCTCGACACGCCGGCGCACGCGCACTATTTTACGATTCTATACGGCAAACGGATGGCCCCGTGGCCTGCGCTCACCCAACGGTTGGGCAACCCAAACACAGCGACAGACTACCGGCCGATGTCGGTAGGGCGACGGCTGTTTACTTTCAACACGGTACAGTTGCCTGAATCGGGGAAAGCCGCGCAAGCGGTAATCACACGGGTGATCTCAATTCCGTAAACGTTCGGTCTGCGTTTGCCTGACTAGTAATCTAGTGGCTCTTTCTTACAACCAACATTAACGTTTGCCGCCCCGGCCGCGCCCTATAGGGGCATGATGGTCGCCTCGTCCCGCTCCACGACGACGGCCTCGACGCCGCCGCGCGACAGCTCGCGCAGGGCGTCGGCGAAGGCGTCGAAGCGCTCGGCCCGGAAGCGGACGGTCATGGTGATGTCGGCGGCGAAGTCCTCGGCCAGCATCAGCCCGCCGTAAGCCCCCACCAGCAGCCGCAGGCGCTCCAGCAGCGGATAGGGCGCTTCGACGAGGGCCGTCACCGTGGCTACCTTCTCGGCCCGCGGCAGAGCGGCCACGACCGCCCGCGCCGCGTCGCCATAGGCCCGCACCAGCCCGCCCGTGCCCAGCTTCGT
>JAIBAS010000231.1 GCA_019695075.1 Promineifilum sp.
CCACGCTCGACGAGGCCGCCGCCGCCGCCCGCGCCGCCTTCCAGCGCCTCAACGCCCTGCCCCTCGCCATCCGCCGCGACATGGTCGCCCACATGCGCCAGGCCGGCCGCGAGAACGCCCTGCTGCTGGCCGAGCTGGCCGCGGGCGAGACGGGCATGGGCCGCGTCGAGGACAAGGTGCTCAAGAACGTCCTCAACGCCGACAAGGCCCCCGGCACCGAGGCGCTCGACCCGCGCGCCTGGACGGGCGACCACGGCCTGACGCTGGTCGAATATGCCCCCTACGGCGTCATCGGCGCGCTGACCCCCAGCACCAACCCGACCAGCACCGTCCTCTGCAACGCCATCAGCATGGTCGCCGCGGGCAACGCCGTCGTCTTCAACGCCCACCCCAGCGCCAAGGGCGCGACCAACCGCACAGTGCAAATCCTCAACCGGGCCATCCAGGCCGCCGGCGGCCCGCCCGACCTGCTGACCTGCGTGGCCGCGCCGACGCTGGAATCGGCCCAGGCGTTGATGCAGCACAAGCTCATTCGCCTGCTGGTCGTCACCGGGGGCACACCGGTCGTCCGCGCGGCCATGCAGAGCGGCAAGCGCGCCGTCTGCGCCGGGCCGGGCAACCCGCCCGTGGTCGTCGATGAGACGGCCGACATCGCCCAGGCCGGCCGCGACATCGTCATCGGCGGCTCCTTCGACAACAACATCGTCTGCACCACGGAGAAGGAAACCTTCGCCGTGGCCGCCATCTGCGACGACCTCATCCGCGTCATGGAGGCCAACGGCGCGGTGCGGCTCAACTCGTGGCAGTTCAACCGCCTGTGGAAGGCCGTCACGACGCTCGACCGCGGCCCGCGCAAGCACGCCGACATGAACAAGACCTTCATCGGCAAGAACGCCGCCGTGCTGCTGGCCGAGATCGGCATCAGCGCCGGGCCGGAAGTGCGCCAGATCGTCGTCGAGGTAGACGCCGACCACCCCGCCGTCTGGTCGGAGCAGATGATGCCCATCATGCCGGTCGTGCGCGTGGCCAACGCCGACGAGGGCATTGACCTGGCTGTGGCCGCCGAGCACGGCTTCCGCCACACGGCGGTCATGCACTCCAAGAACCTCGACAACCTCAGCCGCATGGCGCGGGAGATGGATTGCAGCATCTTCGTCAAGAATGGCCCCTGCCTGGCAGGCCTGGGCTATGGCGGCGAGGGCTTCTGCTCGTTCACCATCGCCAGCCCCACCGGCGAAGGCATCACCAGCCCGGTCAGCTTCAGCCGCATCCGCCGCTGCACCCTGGTCGATTCGTTCCGCATCGTCTGACGACTATGGCCGCCCCTGCCCTCGCCCTGCTTGAGTTCAGCAGCCTCGCCGCCGGCATCGAGGCGGGCGATGCCATGGTCAAGCGCGCCCCGGTGGAGCAGCTGCTGACCGGGACGATCCAGCCGGGCTACTACCTGGCCCTGGTCATCGGCGAAGTGGCCGACGTCGAGGAGGCGGTCGCGGCCGGGCGGCTGGCGAGTGGGGTCTATCTGCGCGACCAGCTGCTGCTGCCCAACGTCCACCCGGGCGTCGTGGCCGCCCTGCGCGGGGCGCGCGCCACGGGCACGGCCGAGGCTCTGGGTATCATCGAGACGACCACCGTGGCCGCAGCCATCCGCGCCGCCGACGCCGGGCTGAAGGGGGCCGAGGTGGCCCTCAACCAGCTGCGGCTGGGCGACGGGCTGGGCGGCAAGGGGCTGACCCTGTTCGTCGGGCTGGTGTCGGACGTGGAGGCAGCCGTGGCCATCGGCAGCGAGGCCGTCGGCGTCCAACTGCTGCGCCGCGCCGTCATCGCCCGGCTGCACGGCGAGATGTGGGCCAACGTCGATGGCAGCGGCCGGTTCGGCGACCATTTCGGCTGGCCGGCCACCTGAACACCATGCAACTCGCGCGCGTCATCGGCACGGTCGTAGCGACCCGCAAATACACGGGGCTGGAGGGCATCAAGTTCCTCGTCGTCCAGCCGCTCAGCAAGACACAGCAGCCGGCCGGCGCGCCCGTCGTCGCCGCCGACGCCACGGCCCAGGCCGCGCCGGGCGAACTGGTCTTCATCGTCGGCAGCCGCGAGGCCGCCCAGGCCATGCCGGAGCCGTTCGTGCCCGTCGATCACGCCATCGTCGGCCTTGTCGATGACGTGGCCCTGGACGATAAACCCTAACCCCCATGTACATCGGACGCGTCGCCGGAACCGTGGTCGCCACGGTCAAACACGAGGCCTTCCACGGCCACAAGCTGCTGCTGGTCGACCGGCTCGACCTGGCGGGGCAGCCCACGGCCGAGTACGACATCTGCGTCGATATGGCCCGGGCCGGCGTGGGCGACCGCGTGCTGGTGCTGGACGAAGGCAACGGCGCGCGGCAGGTGCTCAACCGCCAGGTCGCGCCGGTGCGGGCGGTGATTGTGGGGATCGTGGACGACGTCTATCTGACGGACGGCCACTAAGCCCGCGGCCGGCGGCGTCGTATTTGGTTGTTCAGGTGCGGGTTGGTGATGATTGAGCCATGCGTGTTGTCAGTGGCGTGTCAGCGAGGAAGGTTTCGTTGTACAGGTCAAGCTCTTGTCGCTGGCTTTGTACATCTGGGTGGCTTCCTCTTTGAACACAGCCGTGTGCTTCCGTCGTGTCTTGCTCATGGTCTTTCTCCCATCTCAAGTATATAGTCTTCTTCTCGCCTCTACTTTTTCGGGGGAAAGTCCAGATCTTCGTGAATCACACATGTCAGGAAAGCAGCCTAGTCGTACAAATGAATCTATCGCTTAGGTCGCTGGTGAAAGTACTATTTGCAGTCAATTGGCTGGCTACTGAGCGCCAAGCGAGCTACAAATAGAGCGTCGATGTGGCAGACAATAGTGTTGAACCCTTCCAGCGACACGGTATCGGGTTTAACCACCGTATCGAAAAAGACGCCGAACTCCTCATATTGCGCAATGACCCCGCATGTATATCCACTATCCACTGGCGTTTTCCGATATTCGCAGGCGACATGAAACTGATCGGCATAGGCGCTTCGGTATGATACTTCTTTTGGTGTGCTATTTTCGTCGAAGAGTTGGCCAAAGATAGGGCTCTTACTGAACCAGAAGCTCAAATCCCTATCGTACCAACGTTCAGCTTCAGCT
The DNA here is from genome assembly GCA_019695075.1 of Promineifilum sp. GTDB lineage: Bacteria > Chloroflexota > Anaerolineae > Promineifilales > Promineifilaceae > Promineifilum. Next base: position 3,147 of record JAIBAS010000231.1, read on the forward strand.
ATCGAATCGTTCTTATAGACGTAATAACTCGCAACGGGAATGCGTCCTTGCCTCACTCCATATATCTGAAAGGCATCATCAGTATCGCCAAATCCTAGAGAACTGTCAGGCCCCATCGCTTGGATATCCCCCACCTCTTGCCAATTATCTGGAAGGGCATCGAGCGGCAAGAACAAGTCGGTGATGCCAAAATCACGCGGCTTGGCAGGCTCTACCGCCCGTAGGCAGGCCATGAGCATACAAGCTAACAGCAGCAATAGGACGAGGATGGCTTTGTGCGTGTTGCGTGGCATCTTGCGCGACCCCTCGGCACTCTAGGCGGTTCTTACTTACCGTATATCCATCATGGTTCCCAAAGGGGCGGGTTCGATGCACTATAAGTATCGAGGGCTGTGGTAAAGGTGGAGACCGTCAGCGCGCTCACATCCCGCCCAAATTGAACATGGAGCGCAAAGCCAAACCCTATTGCCCAGGCATCGAAAGGCTGATCGCCGAAACCGGCAGGGTAGGCATCTATGTTAGCCTGCCAGTGCCCATATCCTTGCTCCATCTGTGCAGCGCCGGCCCCCATCTGTAGGAGTACGGGATCAAGGCCAATTTGCATCCCAATAAAACCATAGAAGATGTTAGCAACAGCCTGATAGCTCATCACGTGATTGCCCAACTGGACTAGTTGCTTATCTGCGGAAAAAGTCTTCTCCCTTTGTATGTCCACCTTAAAGTCCCACACACCACCAGTTGCAACTAACTCAGTCCAAAGCTGAAGAACTATAAGTTTTTGTGTTCCTGCTCCTTGGTCGGGCAGCGTCCACAAAGCATGGAGGAGTAGTACAAAAGGGGATTGCGCATTGTTGACCATTTGTGCAACAAGCCACTCTGTTAGGTCTGCAAGGTACGGGTCAGTAGAATACGGTGCGGGCTGAACCCGAGGTTCTTTAATGGCAATCAAATGGAAGATTTCCCTTGTTGCACTCTTAAGCCACCCTAAGAGCTCGTTACCACCAGAACTGTCATCATTAATGGGGGTAGGCCGTTGGACTTGAGGTTCACACACATCTTGCGTGCCTATACCACTGCAGTGCTTATGCCCCGTTGGGTCTGTGAAGTTTACTGGTGAGTTAAGCACATAGCTGTAACGGTTGTAGCCCTGCGGATTATTAGGGTCAGGTACAATCGAATCCGGACTCACAAACCGCCCCACCTCCGGCAGATAGTACCGCGCGTTCATGTAGATGAGGCCCAGGTTGTTCGTCCCCGTGTTGTTATGGCGGTGGCCGGTGAAGCCGAGGTTGGAGACGCTGGGGTTGGTCGTCGGCGTGGTGGTGAACGCGCCAAAGGGGTCGTAGCGGGCGTCGCTACCGCTGACGAAGTTGCCGTCCACGTCGCTCAGGGCCATGACGTTGCCCAGGTGGTCGGTCAGGGGGTAGTAGAGCTTGTTCGTCGCCCCGTCGTTGACGCGGAGGGCGGCTATCTGCCCGCCCAGGCGGTAGGTGGTGCGGGTCACGTTCGCGCCGGTCGGCGGATCGGTGACTTCGTAGTCCGGGAAGGGAGTATAGACCTTTGTCGCCGACGCGCCCGGGTTGTAGGTCGCCAGCACGCGATTGCCGTTGGCGTCGTAGGCGAAGGTCGTCGTCTTGGCCGCCTGCGCCCCCACTTGGGTCGTGGCGCTGGTCAGCCGCCCTTCCACGTCGTAGGCCAACGTCGTGGTCATATGCTGTCATCCGTGAACCTGACGTATTTTAGCCCGTAAGCGCTAGAGACTCCCATAACCAATGTCGCAATAAGCACGGCCACTACACAGAACGGCTGTAAGGGTGCATCTGCAAGGCTAACCAGTCCAAGATAAAAGAATAAGGTTCCAACAGATGAAAGCCCGATGGTTGCAAAAAGGTAGCCACGCTTACTGCCAGCTAATTGAACAGGCCGGCTTTCAGCAATGCTACGGATAGCAGCGCGCGATATCTTCAAGGAGAAGTAGAGATAAGCAAACCCACAAATCCCCGCAAGAAGAAACAAGGGAATATACATGGCAGGCTTCAGTCCATGTAAGCTGAGTGTCTACTTTCTGCGCGCTGGCGCCTAGCCCACCAACGCCGCCAACACCGCCCCGGCTATGTCCACATCCGGCGCGCGCACGATCCACGACTCCCCCTCCGCTTGCAGGAAGCAGATCGCCTCGCCGCGCAGCCAACAGGTGCTGCCATCGGCCTGTTCCTGCGGCTCGACGCCCAACAGGCCACGCGGATAGTCAGCATAGGCGTCGGCGAACTCGGCCGCGTCCGTGGCCGTGTCCCATACCAGACGCAGGGCCAACACCAACTCGCCCGTGGCCTCGTTCCAGTAGACCGCGTACCGGTCGCCGCCCCAGCCCATCGCCGCGCGCTCGGCCACCGACGCCGGCAGCTGCTGGTCGAGATATTGGCGCAGGAAGAACTCGCCCATGATGTCGCCGGCCACTTGCTGCCAGCCGACGCCCAGCGTGTCCGTCAGCGGGGCCAGGCTGACAAGCTCCGGCGCGTCGCCGGCCAGGTAGCGCTCGGGGTGCAGAATTTGCTCGGTTGAGCGGGGCGGGTTGGCCCAGGCGGCGTCGATGGCCGCGAAGCCGCCGGCGCGGTAGAGGGCATCGACAAAGCGCGAGCCGCTGTCGTAGGGGAAGGCCAGATTGCTGATCAGGATAGGCGGCACATCCTCCGGCAGAGTCGTGTCCGGCTGCTGCATATCGGCCAGGATTTCGTTGACCTCGGCCTCGCTGAAGTAGTCGCCCTGCGTCAGATAGAGGAACTGCACCAACTCGGCCTCGCCCTCGGCCAGGGCGCGCACGGCCGCCCGCGCCTCGGAGTCGAGGCTGTCGTCGGTCAGCGCGTCCAGGTCGTAGTGCTGGTCTTGCAGGGCGTGGACAAACTCATGGGCGTGCGTCCACTGCGCCGGCGCGTCGAGCAGCGCGCCATCGTTGACGACGACGAACTCGGCCGCCTCCGGATCGTAGAAGCCCAGTATGCCCTCGCTTTGCAGGCCCAATAGCGCGCCGTAGAGATCGTAGTCCGGCTCGATAAAGTCGAAGGCGCTCAACTCCAGTGTGTCGGCGCGGGCCTCATCGGGCATGACTTCGGCGGCATTCTCGGCCGCCAGCCGGTCGCGCAACTCGTCGCGGGTCAGCACCGTCGGCGTGATGGGCGTCAGGAGCGACAGGCCGCGCAACGCAACGACGTTGGCCTCTACCTCGGCGCGAATGGCGGCGTTGCGGGCCTCGGTGTCCTGTAGCTGGATGGTGACCGTTTGCGGCTCACTATCCGCGCCGTTGAGGTTCGTGGCCGTCACGGCGAAGGTATGCTCGCCCTCTTCGGCCGGCGCGTCCCAACTCAGCGTGCGCGCGTAGAGCGTCTCGCCCGCGAGCGGGTACTCGGTGTAGCGCTCGCCGTCCACCTCCAGCGTCAGGCTGACCAGCCCATCCGCGTCCGAGGCCACCAGGACAACCTCCACCGGCTGGTCGATGGGCAGGGTCGCGCCGTCCTCCGGCGTGACGATGCGGGCGACCGGCAGCCGGCTCTCGGCCTCCGTCTGCGCCTGGGCCAGTTCGGCGCGCAGGTCTTCGGCCTCGGCGCTGAGGTCATTGGTGCGGGTGCTCAACTCATCGACCGTCTGCTGGCTATCGACAAGCTGGTCTTCCAGCAGCACGTTGTCGTGCTCGGCCGTGGCCAGCGCGTTGACCGTGGACTCGCGCGTGGCCACCGCGCCGGATAGCTCCAACTCGGCCGCGGCCACCTCGGCCCGCAGGCTGTCGTTGTCGGTGCGAATGGCGCGGGCGTCGTCGCGCAGCCGCACGCCGCCCAACAGCAGGAAGACAAAACCGGCGGCGGCGGCCAGCAGCAGCATCAGCAAGAACAAGATCGTCGCAGTGGCGGATCGTTTCATGATATCGGGGCGAACCGGGATCGATGCGGCCCACGGCCGCGGCCGGTTCCACCACTTGAGATGCTATCCGACGCGGGGCCAAATGGCAATCGCCGTGCATGGGAAGGCCCTCCCCTAAAGGTGATAGCAATTGGCAGCATTTCGGCGCTATATTCCGCAACGGTAGACCCCAGAATTGGTTTTCAACTACAGACGATTGACGCGGGAATTAGGAGATCATGGGCGTAGAACAGCACAAGACGTCGCGCCTGCCCGGTTTCTACAAGCTGTCGCCGGCCGAGCGCGTGGCGATGGTAGCGGACTGGGCCGGGCTGGATGAGAGCGAGCGGGCGGTGTTGGCGGGGCAGGGGCTGCAACCGGCGCAGGCCGACCTGATGATCGAGAACGTCGTCGGCACCTACGCGCTGCCGCTGGGCATTGCCGTCAACTTCCTCATCAACGGCCGCGACTACCTCATCCCTATGGCCGTGGAGGAGCCGAGCGTCCTGGCGGCCATCAGCCACGCGGCCAAGCTCATCCGCGCCGGCGGCGGCTTCCAGGCCGAATCGACCGACCCGATCATGATCGGCCAGATTCAAGTGCTGGACATGCCTGACCTGGAGGCGGCGCGGCTGGCTGTGCTGAGCCACAGCGCCGAACTGATGGCCGCGGCCGACGCGTGCAGCGCCAGCATCGTCGCCTATGGCGGCGGCGCGCGCGGCATCGAAGCCCGCGCCTTCCCCGACACGCCCGTCGGCCCCATGCTTGTCGTCCACCTGCTCTTCGACAGCCGCGACGCGATGGGGGCCAACACGGTCAACACGGCCGCCGAGGCCATCTCGCCGCGCGTAGCCGAGCTGGCCGGCGGCCGGGCCAACCTGCGCATCCTGTCGAACCTGGCCGACCGGCGCACGGCCACGGCCCGCGGCACGATCCCCGCGGCCGAGCTGACTCTGCCCGATATCCCCGGCGCGGACGTGGCCCGCCTCATCGCCGAGGCCAACGCCTTTGCCGTCGTCGATCCCTACCGCGCGGCAACGCACAACAAGGGCATCATGAACGGCATCGACGCCGTCTGCATCGCCACGGGCAACGACTGGCGGGCCATCGAGGCCGGCGCGCATTCCTACGCCGCCCGCAACGGCCGCTACACCGCCCTGACCGACTGGCACGTGGACGCCAACGGCGACCTCACTGGCGAGATCACCCTGCCGATGGCCGTCGGCACGGTTGGCGGGGCGACGAAAGTACACCCAACGGCGCGTGTGGCCATGAAGCTGCTGGCCGTGGAGACGGCCGGCGAGCTGGCCCGGCTGATGGCCTGCGTCGGCCTGGCCCAAAACCTGGCTGCCATCCGCGCCCTCTCAACCCACGGCATCCAGAAGGGGCACATGCGCCTCCACGCGCGGCAGGTGGCCCTGGCCGCCGGGGCCGGCGAGGGGCAGGTGCAGGCCATCGCCGACCAACTGGCCGCCGAGGGCAACATCCGCGTGGAGCGCGCCCGCGAATTACTGGCAAACATGTAGCGCGATTTGGTAAATCGCCAACGAGGCACGAATGACTGATTACGATCCGAAAGACGGACTTTTGAGACCCGACCGCCCGGTGGGCATCGTCGGCTACGGCGCCTACGTCCCGCGCTACCGCCTGCCGGCAACTGAAGTCGCCCGCATGTGGAAGGGCGGCACGGGCGGCACGCCCATCGACGAGAAGGCGGTCAACGGCCTGGACGAGGACGTGGTGACCATGTCCATCGAGGCGGCGCGCGACGCCCTGGCGCGGGCGCAGATCGACCCGCGGGAGATTCGCGCCGTCTGGGTGGGCAGCGAGAGCCACCCCTACGCTGTCAAGCCCAGCAGCACCATCGTCGCCGAGGCCATCGGCGCGGTGCCGACGACGCAGGCGGCCGACTGGGAGTTCGCCTGCAAGGCGGGCACCGAGGCGATGCAGGCGGCCATGGGCTTTGTCGGCTCCGGCATGGCCAAATACGCCCTCAGCATCGGCATGGACACGGCCCAGGGCCGGCCCGGCGACGCGCTGGAGTACACCGCCGCCGCCGGCGGCGCGGCCATCCTCATCGGCCCGGGCGAGGAGTCTGTCGCCGTCATCAACGGCTCCTTCTCCTACGTCACCGACACGCCCGACTTCTGGCGGCGCGAGCACGCCAACTACCCCTCCCACGGCGACCGCTTCACCGGCGAACCGGCTTACTTCAAGCACGTCACCGGCGCGGCCGAGCGGCTGATGGAACTGCTGGGCACGACGGCGGCCGACTACCGCTGGGCCGTCTTCCACCAGCCCAACGCCAAGTTCCCGCAGCGCGCGGCCAAGCTGCTCGGCTTCAGCGACAAGCAGATCGCCCCCGGCCTGCTCAGCCCGCGCATCGGCAACACCTACTCCGGCTCGACGATGATCGGCCTGACGGCCATCCTCGATGTGGCCGAACCGGGCGACCGCATCCTGATGGTCAGCTACGGCTCCGGCGCCGGCTCCGACGCCTTCGAGTTGGTGACGACGGAGCGGCTGCCCGAAGTGCGCGGCCTGGCCCCCAGCACCGAGACCTACATCGCCCGCCGCACGCCCATCGACTATGCGACGTATACGCGCTATCGCGAGAAGTTGAAGCTCAGTTAGGGGATAGGTTCTAGGGGATAGGTTCTAGGGAAGAGTTTCTTGCTAATCCCTAGCCCCTAACCCCTATCCCCTTCCTACCGGACAATGACTATGACCAACACCGCCATCATCGGCATCGGCCAGACCGATGTCCGCGAACACTGGGAGACCTCGATCCGCCACCTGGCCTGGTACGCCATCGAGGCGGCGCTGGACGACGCCCACATCCACGACATCGACGCCATCTACGTCGGCAATATGCTCGCCGGCCAACTGAGCAACCAGAACCACCTCGGCGCGCTGGTGGCCGACTTTGCCGGGCTGCGCGGCGTGGAGGCCATGACCGTCGAGGCAGCCGACGCCTCCGGCGGCGCGGCCCTGCGCCAGGCCATCCTGGCCGTGGAGAGTGGCCTGGTGGAGACGGCCCTCGTCGTCGGCGTCGAGAAGGTGACCGACGAGACCGGCTCGCCGGTGCTGGCCGCGCTGGCCACAGCGCTGGATAGCGACTACGAGGTCATCAACGGCCAGACCCTCACCGGCGCGGGCGCGCTGCTGATGCGCCGCTACATGCACGTCTACGGCGTCCAACTGGCCGACTTCGCCGGTTTCAGCGTCAACGCCCACGCCAACGCCGCCGCCAACCCGCGGGCCATGTACCGCAACCGCCTGAAGCCGGAGGCGTTCGCCGCCGCGCCGATGGTGGCCGACCCGGTCAGCCTGTTTGACGAAGCGCCGGCGGGCGATGGAGCCGCGGCGCTCATCGTCACCCGCGCCGACCGGGCCGGCGACATGGTTGCCCAGCCGGTACAAGTGTTGGCCTCGGCGCTGGCCACCGACGCCCTGGCGCTGCACGACCGGCGCGACCCGCTATGGCTGAGCGCGGCCGAGGCCAGCGCCCGGCGGGCCTTCGCCGCCGCCGGCCTGTCGCCCAACGACATTGACGTGTTTGAACTCCACGACTCCTTCACCGTCATGGCCGCGCTGTCGCTGGAGGCGTGCGGCTTCGCGGCGCGGGGCGAGGGCTGGCAGTTGGCCCGCGACGGCCACATCCGCCGCGACGGCCGCATCCCCATCAGCACCTTCGGCGGCCTGAAGGCGCGCGGCAACCCCATCGGCGCGACCGGCGTCTACCAGATCGCCGAGTTGGTGCAGCAGTTGCGCGGCAAGGCCGGCGACTGCCAGGTGGCCGGAGCGCAGGTGGGCATGGCCCAGAACCTTGGCGGGACGGGGGCCACGGCGGTGACGCACATTCTTAGGGGATAGGGGTTAGGTTCTAGGGATTAGGGAAGAGCCTTCCCTTCCTAGCCCCTAATCCCTAATCCCTAGCCCCTTCTTGATAGCTTTTGACAGCATTTTCCCCGCTGCTGACAGCGAATGGGAGTGTTCCTACGGATAATTAGAATTCGTGCGCCCGGATTGGAGCGCAGCAACGAGGCAGGGTGCGGAAACCGTCAAACGGTGGGAGCCGCGTCCGCAGCCTGGAGGCTAAACGAAAATGGAAGTTTCACGTCATTGGCGTCTCAATCAACAGCGTTACACGCTCGTCGGCGAAGTGTGCCCCAACTGCGGGGTGAAGCTCTTCCCGCCGCGCGACGTTTGCCTGGAATGCGAAGCGCCGGCCAAGGAACTCTACACCTTCACCGGCCTGGGCGAGGTCTACTCCTACACGACCATCTACGACCCGCCGGCGGGCTTTGAGCACAACGCCCCCTACATGGTCGCCCTGATCAAGCTGGAAGAAGGTCCCATGGTCACCGCCCAACTGACCGACGTCGATTTCACCGAGGTGCAAATCGGCATGCCGGTGGAGATGGTCACGCGCAAGCTGCGCACGGACGGCGATGAGGGCATGATTGTCTACGGTTATAAATTCCGGCCCATTTGTTTCCAACCGTCTCAGTAGCCTCATCACCCAGCGCCATCACCTCTAGCCCCAACAGGGCCACCGTATTCAGTCTGAAAACAACCGTCATCTTGCGGTCTTGGCCTATCTCGATCCGTTCCACAAGGCTCTGCACCGCGCGCCGTCGCAGACGGAAGAGCGCCGCCCGCTCCTCTTCCGTCTGCGCTTCTGTGTCCAGCGACATGACGCCGAGCCGTAGGTCTTCAAGGTACGTGCGCGCGGCCGTCTCCCAGTCGGCCGCCGCGGCGACCTGATAGAGCGTGTTGACGTGGACCAACTCGCCGCGCGTGTAGTTCTCCTCCATCGTGAGCGCCCCTAGCTGCGTCTCCATGTCGGCCGAGGTGATCGCGCCCTTGCGCGCCTGGGTGATGACCCA
>JAIBAS010000451.1 GCA_019695075.1 Promineifilum sp.
GGGCCGAGCGACTCGCCCGCGCCGCCGCCGACGTTGGGGTCGGACAGGTCGAGGTTGGGGTCGGCCGGGGCCTGGGGGGCGCGGGCGCAGGCGGCCAAGGCGAGGCCGATGATGAGCAAGGCGGCCAGGGCGCGGCGGGTCATGGTCAAAAGGGCAAACCTCCGGCAAGGATGAAGCCTAATGATAGCACAGAAGGGCTGCGGAAAGTGGCGAAACCGGGCTGGTTCGTCGTCGCCCAGGTGGGTTGTATGTTATAGGACTAAATACGTGCTTGACAACCGTCCTGAGAAATGTTAGGATACTAACACGAGTTAGTAACACGAGTTAGTTAGATTGATGAACGAGATGACCACGACAGGTAGTTTGCGAAACGATCCCTTCTATAATGGACACATGTCCAAGGGAACTTCATCTAGCAAACGTCCTTCCATGCAAGATGTGGCCGACATGGCTGGCGTCTCGCGCACAACCGTGTCCTTCGTCGTCAACCACGTTGAGGCGGCCGGCATTCCGCAGGAGACGCGCGACCGCGTCTGGCAGGCCGTGCAAACACTGGGCTATCGGCCCAACGCCATCGCGCAGGGGCTGCGCTCGGCGCGCACCCACACCATCGGCTTCATCTCCGACGAGATCGCCACAACGCCCTTCGCCGGCGAACTCATTCGCGGCGCACAGGAGCGGGCCTGGGAGGAGGGCAAGCTGCTGTTGCTGGTCAACGTCGGCCGCAACCAGGATATGAAGCACGCCGCCGTGGAGACACTCCTCCAGCGCCAGGTAGACGGCATCATCTACGCCACCATGTACCACCGGGAAGTCCATCCCCCCGACGCGATCCGGCAGACTCCAACGGTTCTGCTCGACTGCTACGTGGCCGATGGCTCGTTGCCGTCGGTTGTGCCCGACGAGGTGAGCGGTGGACGGGAAGCCACCGAGGTGCTCCTGGCGCAGGGCCACCGGCGCATCGGTTTCCTGAACGACTACAACCCCGTTCCGGCGTCGAGCGGACGTCTGGAGGGCTATCGACAGGCGTTGGCGGCTTATGATGTGCCGTTTGACGAGCAACTGGTCGTCGGCAATGCCAGCTCGGCCGTTGGTGGCTATGACGGCGCGATGGCGTTGATGCAGCGCGCCGAGCGGCCGACGGCCCTGTTTTGCTTCAACGACCGCATGGCGATGGGCGCTTATGATGCCCTGCGCAAATTGGGCCTGTCGATCCCGCAAGACGTGGCCGTCGTCGGCTACGACAACCAGGGGATCATCGCCGCCAATCTGTACCCGGCCCTGACGACGATGGCGCTGCCACATTACCAAATGGGCTATTGGGCCATGGAAGAATTGCTGCGTCTGAGCGCTGCGGACGAGCCGTGGTTGGCTTCACCCCGGCAACACAAGATGACCTGTCCGCTGATCTGGCGCGACTCGGTCTAGCGTTCGGAGTAGCGCAAGGAGGTTCGATAGGGATCGATTCGAGGGAAGAGAAGTGGCTCTAGGGGAGCCGAGCCGGCCGATTGGCCAAACGCCGTCTAGCATCGCTGAGCGAAAACCTGTTGCAGTAGGAGAAAAACGTCATGAAATTCCAGCAGAAGTGGTGGGTTGTGTTTGTGCTGCTTGTTGCCCTGAGCCTGGCGCTCGTGGCCTGCGGCGGGACAACAGAAGAAGCCGCACCGACCGAGGCCGCGGCTGAAGAGGCCGTGCCAACTGAGGCTGCGGCTGTCGAAGAAGCCGCGCCAACGGAAGAGCCCGCCGCAGCGGCTCCGTCCGGCGACAAGATCACCCTGGGTCTGTGGACGCACTCGGCCGGCAACCCGAACGAGTTGGGCGTCATCGAGCAGTGGGTGACGGCCTTCAATGAGCAGAGCGACAAGTACCAGGTGGTCATCGAGTCGTTCCCGCAGGAGTCCTACAACGACTCCATCGCCGCTGCGTCGGTGGCCGGCAGCCTGCCGTGCATCATCGACCTCGACGGGCCGACCGTGCCCAACTTTGCCTGGTCGGGCTACATCCAGCCGCTGCCGCTTACCGATGACGATATCGCCGAGATTGGTCTGCTCGATGCGGCCGTCGGCCGCTACAACGGCCAGGTCTACTCGGTCGGCCAGTTCGACGTGGCCTTGCTCGTCTACGCGCGCAAGTCCATCCTCGATCAGTACGGCATCCGCATCCCCACGATCGACGAGCCGTGGACCAAGGATGAGTTCCAGGCCGCTCTGGACACGCTCAAGGATTCTGGCGAGTTCGAATACGCCTTCGATCTGAACGCGGGCTACACCGGCGAGTGGTGGCCCTATGCCTACTCGCCCATGCTGCAGAGCTTCGGCGGCGACCTGATCAACCGGGACACCTACCTGGAGGCCGAAGGTGTCCTCAACGGCCCGGAAGCGCTGGCCTGGGGCGAGTGGTTCCAGAATCTGTTCACCGGCGGTTATGTGCCGGCCACCCCGGCCGACGACCAGGGCTTCCTGCAGGGTCGCATCCCGCTGTGGTACACCGGTAGCTGGTCAGCCACAGCCGTTCGTGACCAGTATGGCGACGATGCGCTCTACCTGCCGCCGCCGGACCTGGGCAACGGCCCGGTCATCGGCGCCGGCTCCTGGCAGATGGGTGTGTCTACCAACTGCCCGGCCGACGCGGTGGACGGCGCGTTCGAATTCGTCCGCTCGACGATCCAGCCGGAAAACATCGCCATGATGTCGAAGGCCACCAGCCTCATCCCGACCTCGCTGGCGGCGGCCGAGCTGACCGATGACTACGCCGAGGGCGGCCAGTTCCGCATGTTCTTCGACTTCGCCAAGGCGTTTGCCAAGGTTCGCCCGCAGACGCCCGGCTACCTGACCATCTCCAGCCAGTTCGAGCAGGCCGGTCTGTCCATCCGCGACGGCGGCAATGTGCAGGACGCGCTGGATGACGCTGTGGACAACATCGAACAGGACATCGCCGACAACAACGGCTTCGGCTTCGGCGGATAGCATCTAGATACCTTCTTTATCCTCCCAATGGGGGCAGGCCGCGTGGTTTGCCCCCAGAGACGTTTCTTGTTTTGTTGCTCCCGTTGTCGCGCGGGCAAGCGGCACGCAGGTCAGACATGAACCGGTTGGCACGGTGGAAAACGGTAGTGGTGGTGGGGCTGGCGGTCGCGCTGGTGGCGGTGGTGGCGCTGGTTGCCTGCCAGGCGACCGACGCAAGGCCCGTGGGCGTCGCTCTGGCGCTGGGCGAACCCTTTCGGCCCCAGTATCATATGTCGGTGCCGCGGGGCTGGGCCAACGACCCCAACGGCCTGGTCTTCTTTGACGGCGAATACCACCTCTTCTATCAGCACAATCCCGACGACACCGTCTGGGGGCCGATGCACTGGGGCCATGCCGTCAGCGTCGATCTCGTCAACTGGACGCACCTGCCCATCGCCCTCTACCCCGATGAACTGGGCACGATCTTCTCCGGCAGCGCGGTCATTGACCAGGCCAATGCTGCCGGCTTCGGCGACGCGGCCATGGCAGCCATCGTAAATCACAACGACAACCGCCCCCCGATGCAAAGCGTGGCCCATCGCACAGACAGGG
>JAIBAS010000019.1 GCA_019695075.1 Promineifilum sp.
GTGATGGCCGCGCCGGCGGGCGTCTCCATCGGCGCGCGCTCTAGGCCCAGACGCACCTCGGCCCGGAAGGCGGGGTCGGCCGCCGCCAACGCATCGACGATGGCCTGTAGCTCGGCCGCGGCCGTGGCTCCCGTCTCGCCCGGCAGCGTGCGCCGCTCCACCGACAGAAGGCAGCGCTCCGGGTAGCTGGATAGCTCCTGCCCGCCGCTGATGAGCGAAGCGTGGACAGAGGCCGGGCCGAGCAGCGGGTGAGCCGGGCCGCCGGCCAGGTCGCGGCTCAGGCGATCCAACCCGGCCAACACGCCGCCCATCTTGACGATGGCATCGACGCCAAGGTGGGGCCGCGAACCGTGGGCGGCCACACCGCGCGTCTCCACCTCCAACCAGGCGAAGCCGCGGTGGGCGACGACGAGGTCGAGTTCCGTCGGTTCGGCGACGATGGCTCCGTCGGCGCGAGTACGCTCGGCCACGGACAGCGTACCCAGCCCGGCGTATTCCTCGTCCATGACGGCGGTAACGATGACGTCGCCGCGCAAGCCAAGCGTGGCCGCCTCGGCCGCGGCGACCATGCAGGCGGCCACGCCACCCTTCATGTCATAGGCGCCGCGGCCGTAGAGGCGGCCGTCGCGCACCTGCGGCGTGTGCGGCGCGGTCATGCCGGTGACGCCGACGGTGTCGATGTGGCCGTTGAGCAGCAGCGTCCGGCCGCCGCCCTGGCCGCGGGCAATGCCGATGATGTTCGGCCGGCCCGGCTGCACTTCCTCAACGTGGACTTCCAGCCCGGCGGCGGTCAGCCAGTTGGCAATGAAGGCGGCGACGGCGCCCTCGCCGGCCGCGCCGGGAACGAGATCGGGGTTAGTAGAATCGATGGCCACCAGATCGGCCAGCAGTTGCTCGACGCGCGTCATGACCCCACCTCCGCGGCTAACAGCGGGCGCAACTCCTCGGCCCAGGCGCGAATATCCTCCCAATTGCGGTGATCGCCCTCTGACCAGACGCCCAGGCGCACGCTGATGCGGAAGTTGAGCCGCGCCCGGAAGGTCGGCACTTTGCTGATGTCCAGCGCGCCGGCAAACAGGCCCATGCTGACCGGCTCGACAAGGTCGCGCACCGGCTGCAACCACTTGGCGACCTCCTCGTGGTAGTCCTTGTTGGGCATGGCTAACGTCATGCAGACCAGGAAAGCGGCGAAGGGGCGGGCCGCCAGCTCGCGCTGGTGGTCGCGGACGAACTGCATCGCCTCCGGCAGCCACTCCGCGCCCCGGATGGCGCTGCCGACGACGACGGCGCTGTAGGGCGAGAGGTCGCTCACTTCGCCCACCGGCCGCACGTCCACGGCCGTGCCGTCTTCGGCCAGCACCTGCCCAATGGCCTCGGCCACGCCGGCGGTCGTGCCGGTACGGCTGGCATAAGTAACGAGGATCTTTGATGACATGGTTCTTATCCCGCGGGGTTCAACTGCTCAATGGTCGGCCGGAATCCCAATCGGTCAACCCAGGTGCGTAGCTCGGCGTCGGTCAGTTTGCGCCCCTCGCCACTGACGGCCACCAGCATCGCCTCCATCATGTTCGTGCCAAAAGAGCGGCCCTCGAAGCGCGGCGTCGTCGTCACCAGGGTACGCACGCCCGTGGCGCGGAAAGCAGACACGTCGGCGGCTGTGGTCGTGTTGGTGCAGATGATCTTGCCGTCCAGGCGCAGCGGCATGAAGCGCTTGATGAAATGGCAGTCGCCGGCGATGACCGTGGCCCAGTCGTACCACTGACCGAACTTGGGCGTGTTGATTTCCTGCTTCTCGCCCGTCGGGTAGAGCCACTCGAACGGCAGGCGGCTGACGACGGGCAAGATCAGGGCAGCGACGCGCTTAATGGCGGCGGCCGAGCGCAACGGCAGCGGCAGCCCCAGACCAAACATCAGGTCGCCGAAGATGCCCTCGTAGCCGAGATCAAGAAACGACATGGCCATGCCCCAACGGTCGGCGCCGCTGGTCATCAGCACCCGGCGCGGCGACGGCGGGCCGATCTGCGCTTCCATGTAAGCGGCGACATCGCGCTCCAGCGTGTTCTTCAGGCCGGAGCCATCGACGACCGGCGTCTGGCGGACGTGGCGCACCAACGGGGCGACAGAGTGGAGTTTGTAGTACTTGCCATCGACGGTCAGGCCCAGGTCGGTGCCGCCGACGCCGAAGGCATCGACCTTGCCGTCCAGCTCGCCGTACATCTGCGCGGCGCGCTCCATATCGCCGTCCGTGCCGATGCGCTCGATGCAGACCCGCTCGCCGAACACGTCCAGTTCGACGGCCGAATTGCGTTTTGAGGAGCCAAGACTGATGCTGACTGCGCGTTTCATGCGAACTCCTTATCTCTGTCTATTCTTCGAACATCTCTCTCAGCGCCGCCAGGACTCGGCTCTGTGTGGTCGCATCCAGGCGGCCCAGCCGTCGTACCAAGCGGGTTTTATCGACAGTGCGAATCTGATCCAGAACGATCTGCCCTTCCTTGCCCTGGAACTCGCAAGGGATGCGTGTCGGGTAGCTCTGCCCCTGGGTCGTCATTGGCGCGACAATCACGGTGCGTATCCAGCGATTCATCTCATCTGGCGAAACGACAAGGCCAGGCCGTGTCTTGCTGATTTCAGAGCCGAGCGTTGGGTCGAGGGTAATCAGATAGACGTCGAAGCGTTTGATCACCATTCCCACTCTTCCTCGTCCCAAACAGTCAAAGCGGTTGTATCGGCGTCTAGCAGTTCGTCAACCTGAGCAGCGGCCATCGCCCGAAACGCTTCGTCCCACCCCTGGCGGGCACGTTGAGCGGGGCGGATAATGATCCGCTCCGGCCCGACTTCCAGCTCGACTTCCTCACCCAGGTTAGCCTGTTCTAACAGCAACTTGGGAATGCGGACACCCTGCGAATTGCCGATCTTTATGACACGAGAACGGACTATACCATTGCTTGCCATCGCACACCTTTCACATCGAATCGCAAAGTGTATACATTGTAATTACATCTATATACGTTGTCAACAAACCGCAGCGCGTGATCGCTGAAACCGCTCTATAATATGCGGCAATCATGACCCAGGCAGCCCCAGACACGCCAGCGACCCGCCTCCTCGACGCCCAGGGCGTGCCCTACGTCCTACTGCCCCACACCGAGCCGGTTTTCACCGTGGCCGCGGCGGCCGCGCAGCGCGGCGTCGTCGCCGAGGAGATGGTCAAGTCCATCCTGCTGCGCGAGTCCGGCAGCGGCGGGCGCTACGTCATGGCCTGCGTCCTCGGCCCGGCCCGGCTAGACCACCGCGCCGTCCGCGCCGCCCTGGGCGAGGGCTGGCGGCGGTTGACGTTCGCCGGCGACGACGAAATCCTGGCCGTCACCGGCTGCCCGCGCGGGGCCATCAACGCCCTGGGCCTGCCCGACGACGTGCCCGTGGTCTTCGACACGGCCATCGCCGGCTGCTCGCGCGTCAACATCAGCAGCGGCGACCTGCTATTTGGCCTGGAACTGGCCGCCGCCGACCTGATCCGCCTGGCGCGCGCCCGCCTGGCCCCGCTGGCA
>JAIBAS010000221.1 GCA_019695075.1 Promineifilum sp.
CCGGGCTAAAGCCGCGGGGCTACGCAACGACGGCCCCTGAACGGGCCTTAAGAACCAACGCCGCTCGCCCGCCGATAGCCGGCCTCGGCCGGCGTCGTGGACTAGCCCGGTGCCTTTAGGCCCGGGCTCCGGTCGGCATGGCCCGCCCCGGGCTAAAGCCGCGGGGCTACGCAACGACGGCCCCTGAACGGGCCTTAAGAACCAACGCCGCTCGCCCGCCGATAGCCGGCCTCGGCCGGCGTCGTGGACTAGCCCGGTGCCTTTAGGCCCGGGCGGGTGTGGTCAAGCGCAGCATGGCCTACCCCGGGCGGACGCGGTCAAGCATGGCCGACCACGGCCAGGCTCCGGTCGGCATGGCCCGCCCCGGGCTGATGAAGCTTGCCTAATGAATGCGGTGTAGGGGCGGGACAATCGGCGCAAGGAACCTGGTCTGATCCGCGATGTTGGTCGCCGATTGTCTCGCCCCGCCCGTCGGTCACCTCTTGGGGCGAGACAATGCGGCAGCCACACTGTTCTACAAGACCATGTGCCTCGGCCGCATTGTCCCGCCCCTACGATGCCTCGTTATTTTGTTAAACTTCATCATCCGTCGTTGGAGAACGGTATCTGCGTTTGTTGGTTAAGGCCGAAAAACGATTGCGACTGTCCGGTCATTTCAACAATCGAATTCGGGTATTTATATTGGTATAGAAATAGTTTATACTTCCAGTATGACTACTATCAAGACCGCGGTTTCAATAGAAGAAACGCTGTTCCGTCGCGCAGAGAAAGCGGCCGAAGCGCTGGCGATTTCTCGCAGCGGCCTCATCTCTCTGGCACTGGAATCGTACCTTGCCAGGTATGACGCAGACCAGATTACGGCCAAGCTCAACGAAGTATATGGCGACGGACCGGATGAGGAAGACCTAAAGTGGCTGGAAGCAGCACGAATCCTCTACGCGGAAACACTGGATAAAGAAGAATGGTGATCAATCAGGGGGATGTCTTCTGGATCGATTTGGGCGAACCCTTCGGATCGGAGCCTGGCTACCGCCACCCACACGTTATCATTCAGAATGATTCGTTCAATCACAGTCGCATCAATACTGTTGTCGTTTGTGCGATGACGACCAACATGGCCCTGGCCGTCGCTCCGGGCAATGTTCGGTTGGAAAAGGGTGAGGCTAATCTCCCAGAGGCAAGCGTCGTCAACATCACCCAGGTATTGACTGTAGACAAGCGCCGGCTCGGGGAGAAAATTGGCTCGCTCTCGGCCAAGCGACTTCAGCAAATCCTGGGCGGCATTTACCTGCTGCTGCAACCAATTGAGCGTTCCGGTCGTTAAACCACGGCAAACATCTACCTAATCGCTAAACCCCTCATACCCCGCCGGCCCCTTCCCATGCTCCGGCACCTCCCACGTCTTACGCCACAGCGACCCGCCGCCGTCGATGCGAATCGACTCGCCGGTGATGAACGCCGCCGCCGGCGATAGCAGGAAGACGATGGCCGCGCTGACCTCCGCCTCCGTGCCCATGCGCTTGAGGGGGATGTCGCGGACGTTCTGCTCGATCATCGGCCGCACCGCCTCCGGGTAGCGCTCCAGGCCGCTGGACGAGATCAGCCCCGGGGCGACGGCATTGACGCGCACGCCCGCCCGCGCCCACTCCACGGCCAGCGTCTTGGTCAGGTTCTCAATGCCCGCCCGCGCCGCGGCCGAGTGGGCCATGCCGGGAAAGCCGCGCCACATCTCGATGAGCATGTTGACGATGGCCCCGCCGTGCGCGCCCATGTGGCGGTTGAAGGCCTCGCGGCACATCAGGAACGTGCCGGTCAGGTTTGTCTCCACCACCGCCCGCCAGCCCTTCAGCGAGATCATCTCCGCCGGGCTGAGGAACTGGCCGCCGGCGTTGTTGACCAGGCCGTGGAGCTGGCCGCGCTCGGCCAGCACGTGGTCGAAGAGGGCCGCCACCTGCTCCTCCTCACGGATGTTGGCGACAACGTACGACGCCGAGCCACCGGTCGCGGCGATCTCCGCCGCCACCCGCGCCAGGTTCGCCTCCGTCCGCGCCGCCAGGACGACGTGCGCCCCCAGCGAAGCCAACTCGTGGGCCACGGCCCGGCCGATGCCCGTGCCCCCGCCGGTGACAATGTAGGTCTGCCCGGCGAACAGGTCGGGGCGGAAGATGGAGTGGTAGGTCATGGGTAGTTGTCAGTTGTCAGTTGTCAGTAGGTCAGTGGGGCAGTATTCAGTATCCAGTATCCAGTGTTCGGTTGTGGGGCGGCTGTGGTCTGTCGTCTGTGGTCGGCGGTCGGCAGTCGGCGGTCGGCGGTCGGCAGTCGGCGGTCATTCCCCCGCCACTTCGGCGGCGCGCCGGGCCAGGAGCGGGATCATCTGCCCCATCGCCGCGAAGCGGGCGTCCTGCGTCTGGCCGCGCGCGTAGCGGATGTAGATTTGGGCGATGATGACCGTCAGGCGGAAGAGGCCCAGGGCGTGGTAGAAACGGATGTTGTCCACGGGCCGGCCGCTTTTCTCCGCGTAGCGGGCCACCAATTCGTCGCGCGTCAGGAAGCCCAGGTCGCCCAGCGGCATCATCGCCGTGGCTTGCAGGTAGGGCGGGTCGGCCGGCTCCGTCCAGTAGGTCAGTAGCGCGCCCAGGTCGGACAGCGGATCGCCCAGGGTACACATGTCCCAGTCGAAGATGGCCACGACGCGACCCGGGTCGTCGTTGGCCAGCATGACGTTATCGAGCTTGTAGTCGTTGTGGACGAGAGAGACCGCGCCGCCGGTGGGGCAGTTGTCGCGCAGCCAGCGATAGACGCGATCCATGTCGGTCAGGTCGGCCGTCCGCGCGCCCTGCCAGCGGCGATACCAGCCCTCGATCTGCCGCTCCAGGAAGCCCTGGGGCTTGCCCAGGTCGCTCAGGCCCAGGGCATCGTAGTCAACTGCGTGGAACTCGGCCAGGGCGTCCACCAGCGCCGCGCTCATGCGGCCGGCGGCGTCGGGCTGGTCGCGGAATACGTCGGGCATGGCGCGGCGGATGATGACGCCGTGTCGCCGCTCCATGACGAAGAACGGCGCGCCGATGACGGCGTCGTCCTCACAAAAGAGGAAGGCCCGTGGCGCGTAGGGCAGCGCCCGCCACAGCACCGACAGGACGCGGTACTCGCGGCTCATGTCGTGGGCCGAGGCAGCCACCGGGCCGAGCGGCGGCCGGCGCAGGACGTACTCGTGCGTGCCGTAGTCGAGCAGGTAGGTCAGGTTGGCCGCGCCGCCGCCGAACTGGCTGACGACGGGCGGGTGGTCGCTGCCGGGCAGACGGCCGGCCAGGTAGTTGGCCAAGCGCGCTTCGTCGAAGCGCTCGTCGGGGCGGACGTCTATTACGTCGTCCATAAGGAGTATCCAGTGGTCAGTATCCAGTATCCAGTGTTCAGTGTTCTAGCTACCTGACACAAAATCAGGTGAAGTAAGGCACCTGCCTGAAAGAAGCAGGCAGGTTATTGATGAGACACCTTTCCAACATATCGTAGCCGATGCGGAAGATGCTGAGGTCACGCCGGT
>JAIBAS010000008.1 GCA_019695075.1 Promineifilum sp.
ACTCGCACTTGAACATGAGCCGGAGCTTCCCGAACTCGGCCGCGGCCAAGGCGCTGGGCCGGACGGTCGGCATCTCCGCCTACGCCTATGGCAACAGCCCGAACGCGGGCAACGGCCGCCGGCGCGAGGAGGGGGAACGGAGCATCCTGCAGTACAAGCTGTACGTGCGCTGCGCCAGCGAGGCGGAGGCCCGGCAGCTGGAGACTGACCTGATGGGCGCGCAGAACGACGGCCTGCTGGTGATGATGGCCCCGATGCCGATCGTCTACGCCGGCTTTGAGGAAGTCGCCGACGAGGACGGGGTGCTCGGCTACCGCGTGAAGGTGGACGAGGAGAAGTCCCGCTTCTGGCGGCACACGCGCACCCGGGTCTTCCCGCGCCGCAATCGCTTCAACGAGGACGGGACGCCCGTGTATGGGGCGGAGATGGTCTATAACCTGAGCCGGGATGCCATCCGGTTCTGGGCCATTGAGGCGCGGGCCGCGCGCGAGGACAACATCGATGACACCATCGGCGGGTACATCGGCGACGAGGCGGCCGAGGCGTTGCAGGCGGCCGTCGTGGCCGGCGAGAGCGAGGAGACGTTTGAGGTCTGATGATCGGCGCGATCGTGCTCATCCTGGTCAAGCTGGTGGTCGTGCTGCTGCTGATGGCGGCCGACACTGACGGGGGATAGAGACGACGCGAGAGGGGTGGGCCCGCAAGGGTTCCACCCCTTTTTGTGGTGGCCAATGCCTACATTTCGCCCGGCCGGAATAGTCTAGCGGGCCGGTATTGGCACAGGGGACTGCGCTCTCAGAGGACTGGGGGCGCAGGGGACTGTGCTAGGTAACGGGGCGGCCCCAGAGATGGGTAGGGGCGGCCGGAGAGGGTGCGGTTCTTGGCGAATAAGGGGGCAGGCCCTTGTGGATACTAGATCGCCAGAGGAGGCGCACCATGTCCAGGAATGTGAAGACTACGATTGTTGTGGATGGCTCATGCAGCGGGAACCCCGGCCCGGGCGGCTGGGCGGCGATCCTGCTGTATGGCGAGGCGGAGAAGGTCATCAGCGGTGGGGCGGCGATGACGACGAACAACCGGATGGAGTTGACGGCGGTGATCGCGGCGCTGCGGGCGTTGAAGCGGCCGTGCGATGTGGTCGTGGTGACCGACAGCGAGTACGTGCGGCTGGCGCTGACGGACGGGAAGATGAAGGCCAACGGCGACCTGGTGGAAGAGGCGCGGCGGCTGGCGGCCAGGCACACCATTGAGGTGCAGCGCGTCAGTGGGCACGCCGGGCACGTGCTGAACGAGCGGGCGGACCGGCTGGCGGTGGCGGCGCGGAAGCGGGTGGTGGAGATGGGGACGGAGGCGCGGCCGTGAAGGTGATCGTCGCGGGGAGCAGAACGTTCAACGACAGGGCGCTGGCCTTTGCCAAGCTCGACCGCATCCTGGCCAACGTCCAGCCGGGCGATTGCACGATCGTCTCCGGGGGAGCGAGAGGGGCCGACCGGATCGGAGAGGCGTATGCGCGGGCGAGGGGGCTGAAGTGCGAGGTGTTGGCGGCCGACTGGACGACGGGCAGAGGGGCCGGGTACGAGCGCAACCGGCGGATGGCGGCCGTGGCTGACGCGCTGGTGGCGTTTTGGAACGGGGAGAGCCGGGGGACGGCGGATATGATCCGGCTGATGAAGACGGCGGGCAAGCTGGTGCGGGTGGTGCGGTTTTCGTGACAAAGTGTGGATGAGAGGAGTGGAACCTGGCGGGGTTCCACCCCTTTTTGTGTTTTCATAGCCGCGGCCGGTTGGCCGGCAGGAGTTGGTGTGTCCCCTTTCTGACGGCACGACTCTTGGCGCGGGGGGAGTAGGGGGTTGCCTGCCGGCGGCTCGATCCCGGCCGGGCGGTTCCCCCACGGGCTCCCCCACCGCGGCCCGTTCGGGCCGCGCGATTCCATTCCCCCACCCTTTCCGCGCCCTCTCTTCCCCGCGCGGCCCGGCGGGGGCGGAAGCGGACGGTTTTTGGTGAACAGGGGAATCGGCCGCTGTTCTCAGACTGTACCTTGAGGAGATACCCATGAACACCAACCCACGAATCAACACGCGCGAGCGGCTGACGTCGCTCGTCATCTACACCGTCCGCATCCTGACTAACTACAAAATGGAGTGGGATGAGGTTATCGACAAGCTGGCCTGCCTGAGCGATGTTGAACTGCACGGCAACCTGGCGCTGGCTGAGGTTGCGAGCCGCCACCTTAGCCGCATCATCGACAACATCTGTCCTGACGTGGACGGCAACCCGCGCGTTAGCGGCCAGCCCGTGCATCCGCACCGTCTGCTCAACGACATGCTGACCGACCTGGTGCTGTTGCTTGCGCCGGTCGGGTAGGGCCTGGGTGGAACTCGCGAGGGTTCCACCCCTTTTTGTGCCAATCCCCCTGTTTTACTCGGCCGAAAAGGTTCTGCGGGCCGGTATTGCCCCAGAGGACTGGGGGCGCGGGCATGGGCGGCGGGGCCCTTGGCGGCGCGGGGGGCTACGCCAAGGGGCGCAGATGGAAGGCAAGAGGCAACGCTAGACGGCCGCCAGGGAACGGGTCACTACGGAGATGCGGCCGATGGAGGGCCAGATGGGTGATAGGCACGGCCGTCAAGGCTCCTTGCTCCGACGGACGGCCGGCGGCCGGAGCGGGCGGATGGTTTTTTGTGAATGAGGCGCGGCGCGCTCCGGCTTGGAGCGGGCCGGCCCTCACTACACACACGCCCGCCCCGGCGACTGGGGCAAGGATCAATGCCATGACGATGCAACTCTCCAATCCAACTGCGATGGCGCTGGCCGCCGGCACGACGCTGCGGGTGTCCGACCGGCCGAACTCTGTGGGCCTCCTCAAGGGCACCGCCGGACTGTGGTTCAACGCCAGTGTCCGGTTCGACGGCCCGATGGGCGGGGTCAGCTTCGGCGACTTCAAGGTGTACCTGACCGCGCCCGACCGGGCCGCGGCCGAGAAGAAGGTCGAGGCCATTCAGGGCCACATCGCCCAGGATCACAAGGTGTTCATTGAGCTGAAGAACCCCGTGGCGGTGACGGGCAGCCGGCGGTGGGCGACGGAGAACAGCCACGGGGTGGAGTTCAACGTCAACGGCGCGCTGGATGACGTGCGCTTCTTTGCCAAGGGGGTGCTGCAACCGGAGGCTGAAGCGGCCGTTGCGCCGGCGCAGCCCACGCCCGCGGTGGTCGTCCAAGCGACGGTCGTCGAAGCGACGGCGGCCGAGCCTATCGCGCCGCGCAAGCGCCGGACGGCGAAGAAGGGCGCGGCCGGGCAGCAGGCGCTCATCGCGGCGTAGGTTGCTGGGGACAGGCTCCGGGCGGCCGGGGCCTGTTGTTGAGGTGGAACCTGGTCTGGCATCGGCCGCCCGCGAGAGGCGGGGGCGGTGGCCGCGGCCGGGTTCCACCCCTTTTTGGGTGGGCGCGGGTTGGGGTTGCGCCCCTTTTTGTGTTGGCGGTGCTCTTCGCGCGCGTGCGCGTACACGTGCGCGCGTAGGGGGAGTTGG
>JAIBAS010000579.1 GCA_019695075.1 Promineifilum sp.
CCCTGCCCCGCCCAGCCCCGGCGCGGCCAATCCCTGCCCAATGGACGCCGCGCCGGCCGTCAGCGCCGTATCGCCGGCCGCGGGCGCCGTGGACGTGCCGCTGACGACGACGCTCGTCATGACCTTCACGGAAGCGGTCACCTTCAGCAACAACTGGTTCGCGCTCAGCTGCGACGGCCACGAGCAGGCGATCACGACGCTGCCGGGCGAGACGTGGGCCAAGGTTGTGCCCGGCGCGGCTCTGCCGGCCGGCGCGACCTGCGTGGCTATCGTCGCCGCCGATGGCGTTTCCGACCAGGACACCGACGACCCGCCCGACAATCTGGCGGCCGACTACGTCTGGTCATTCACCACCCCACCCGCCCGGCCGCCGCTCGTGGCCCGCTTCACCAGCAATAGCCCCGTGTGGATCGATGCCCCGGTCATCTTCACCAACACCACCACCGGCCCCGGCACGCCCGCCTACCTGTGGGACTTCGGCGACGGCCACGGCTCCACCCAGACCAACCCCAGTCACCGCTACACCGCCCCTGGAACCTACACCGTCACCCTGACCGCCACCACCGGCCAGACCGCTTCCGCCACCACCACCGCCACCGTCCTCGTCCGCCCTCGTCGCGCCTACGCCCCCCTGGCCCTCGCGCCCTGATGAGGGACGACAGACGATAGACCACGGAAGATGGTCGGAAGGGGGTCAGTGGGTCAGTGGGCAGTGGGTCAGTAGGTCAGTGGGTCAGTAGCAGTGAGCCGTGGTCGGCGGTCTGTCTGTGGTCTGTCGTCCGCTGTCTGTGGTCTGTCGTCTGTCGTCCGCTGTCTGTGGTCTGTCGTCCGTCGTCCGCCATCCGTCGTCGGTACTTGGCTGCCCGCGCCGATGCTGCCATAATCCCCTCATACGGCCCGGCCCAACGCCGCCGCGCCCGAAAGCTGCCATGATCGCCATTCGCCCCCTGACCCACTTCGATCCCGCCGGCTTCGTCGCCCTGGCCGGCGGCTATACCGCCACCGCTGTCTACCGCGTGACCCGCGCCGAGAGCGACGCCGAGACGACCTTCCGCCTGTCGCTGGAACCGCTGCCCGCCCCGCGCGAATTCCGCTTCCCCTATCACGCTGATGAACTGCTGCGCTATGCCGAAAGCATCCCCGGCCCGTTCGGCCTGGGGGCCTTCGACGGCGAGCGGCTGGTCGCCATCGCCCTGGGCGAAGAACGCGCCTGGAATCGCAGCCTGTGGGTCTGGGAATTCCACGTCGCCGCCGCCTATCAGCGCCGGGGCATCGGCCGCCAATTGATGGACGCGATGGCCGCGCGTGGACGGGCCGCCGGGCTGCGCGCCCTCGTCCTGGAAACGCAGAATACCAATGTCAACGCTATTCGCTTCTACCGCGCCGCCGGCCTGACCCTCGACGGCCTGAACGTCAGCCACTACACCAACGATGACCTGGGGCCGGACGGCAGCGTGGCCCTGTTCATGACCCGGCGGCTCGAATGAACCGTCTCGCTCGACTCGTTGCCCGCCATCCCGACCTCAGCGTGGCCGTGTTTTTCCTGGTCGCCGCCGTCGTCTTCTTTGCCGGGGCACTGTGGCCGCCGCCGGGGCAGGCCCTGGGCGGCCACGACATGGCCGGCTACTACTACCCCGCCTGGGACACTGTCCGCGAAGGCCTGCGCGCCGGTCGCATCACCCTCTGGGAGGCAGAGATCTTCGCCGGCTTCCCCTTCCTGGCCCAGCCGCAGCAGAACACGTTCTATCCGCCCAACTGGATCAACATCCTGCTGCCCACGCGCGCCGGCGTGACCCTGCTGATGGTCTTCCACGTCTGGCTGGCCGCGCTGGGCATGTACGTCTTCACCCGGCGGATGCGCGCGCGACGGCTGCCGGCTGTGCTGGCCGGGCTAGGCTTCGCCTACGGCGGACTGCTGACCGGCCGCCTCTGGGCCGGGCACTCGCCCGTCTACGCCGTGTTCATCTGGACGCCGCTGCTGCTGGCCGCCCTCCACTGGGCCGTCGAACAGCGAAGTTGGGCCGCGGCCGTCGTCGCCGGCGCGCCCTTCGGCCTGGCCATCCTGGCCGGGCACATTCCGTCGTTCCTCTATGTGGGCATCATCTGGGCCGCGTTCGTGGTCTATCTGTTGCTGACGCGGCCGGGGGAGCGTGGGCATGTGCTGCGGGCCGCGGGGGTCTCGGCCGCGGTTGGCCTGGCCCTGGCCGCCGTGCAGCTCGTGCCCTTCCTGCAATTCAGCCTGGCCTCCGAGCGGCTGGCCACGGCCGACTACGCCTTCGCCACCGACTACTCGCTGCCGCCCGCCCACCTCATCACCCTGCTCGTGCCGGAGTTCTTCGGCGAGCCGCTGCGCGTCGGCTATTGGAGCGTACCGACGTTTGAGGAGTTGACCTACTACGCCGGGGGGCTGGCCGTGCTGGGTCTCGTGCTGGCCTTGCGCCGGCCGACGCGGCTGACCTGGTTCTACGTCGCCCTCATCATCGGCGGCCTATGGCTGGCCCTGGGCCGCTATAGCATCCTCTACGAGCTGGCCTATCGCTTCCTGCCGCCTTTCCGGCTCGTGCGCGCGCCGGGGCGAGCGGCCTTCCTCTACCTGTTCGCCGCCTCGGCCCTGCTGGCCCACACGCTGACCGTCTGGCGGGCCATGCCCGCGGCCGAGCGCCGGCAGCGGCTGTGGCCCTTTTGGCCCGCGGCCGTGAGCGTGCTGGCCGTGGCCCTGGTGGCCGCTCTGGCTGCCACCGGCGCGGTCTTCATGGCCATCCACCCCACCGACACCAGCGGACGCCTCTGGCACCAGATCGGCGGCTACTCGCTGGCCCTGGTCGTCATCGGTAGCGGCGGCGCGCTCGTCTGGGCCTACCTGATGCGCCCCGACGGCCGCAACCCCGCCCCGATGGCCACCGCCCCCGCCGGTGGTCTGTCCCGCCGTGTCCGCCGCCTGGCCCTGCCGCTGGCCCTGGTCGTCCTCGTCCTGGCCGACACGTGGAGCTACGCTCACAAGATGGTTCGCCTGGCCGACACGGGGCCGGACCCGGTCTGGACGGACGGGCTGGCTGCGCTGGGGGTCGAGCCTACCGGGCGGGTACTGCCCTGGGGCGTGCCGCTATTCAGCCAGAACGGGGCCGTGCAGGTCGGTTGGCCGAGTGTCTTCGGCTATGACTCGCTGGAACCGGCGGCGACGATCACATTGGCCGCGTCCGTGCCCGACCCGCGCTCGACGGCCTACGACATCCTCGGCGCGACGCACGTGCTGGCCGGCGGGCCGCTGGACGACTTCACCGACGGGGAACGGCCGTTAACGCTCGTGGGGCAGCAGGGGGCAGCCTGGGTCTACAGCCGGGCGCGGCCGATGCCCCTGTCGCGGCTGGTCTACGCCGCTGAGGTCATCGCCGACAGCAGCACGGCCATCGCCCGCGTCCACGAGGCCGACTTCAACCCGGCAACGACGGCTATCCTGGCCACTGACCCCGGCTGCGCGCTCGGCCCGGCCCCGGCAACGGCGGGCACGGCCGAAGTGCTGGCCCACGAGGCCACGCGCTGGCAAATCCAGACCCGTAGCGACGCCCCGGCTCTACACGTCCTGGCCGAGAACACCTTCCCCGGCTGGCAAGTGACCATCGACGGCCACCCGGCCGCGGCCCTGACCGCCTACACAGCCATCCGCGCTGTCTGCGTGCCCGCCGGCGAGCATCTTGTCGAATGGCGCTTCCGGCCGACGACCTACCTCCTCGGCGCGGCCCTGAGCGTCCTGGCCGTGGTTGCCGTCGTCGTCGCGTGGAGAAGGGATTAGGTTCCAGGGGCCAGGTTCTAGGGAAGAGGCTCACGCAAAGAGGCTCACGCCAAGGCGCAAAGTAGGCAAAGGACGCAAAGGAAGAAAAGGAAGAAAGAAGAGCAAGCTTCTTCTTCTCTTCCTTTGCGCCTTGGCCCCTTAGCGGCTTTGCGTGAGCCTCTTCCCTGGCCCCTATTCCCTAGTCCCCGCCCCCTGCAAAATCCTGACCGCCGACTGGTCCGCCCGCCGCAGGGCGCGCTCCATGGCGAACACGTCCGGCCCCTTCATGCCCTCCGTCTCGATCTGCGTGAAGTAGGCCTCGGCCGCGCGCTGCCCGGCGGCCACCAGCGCCTCGCGTCGCACGTCGCTCATGTCGAACTCGGTCGTGCCATAGCCCCGCGCCGGCAGCCGGCAGACGAACTGCTCGAAGGCATCGATGACCAGCTTATCGTGGGCTTGCGTGGCCGTGTCGATCAGACCGCGGATGCGCGCCGCGGGCGGCAGCTTGACCAACTCCGTGCCGGTGGAGGGCGGCGGGACGGAGCGCGCTTCGTCGTTGCCCACGGGCAGGCTCTCGTCGATGAGCAGGCCAAGCACGCCCTGGCTGGTACGATGGCCCATCAGCGCCGTCACGTGCGGGTCGCTGGACAGGAACAGTTCGATGGGGAAATTCGATAGCAGGCCGCCATCGACGATGCGATGGCCGACCACGGGCGTGCCCATGTAGTCGCCCCATTCCGGCTGCCAGATGACCTCCTGCCAGATGAGCGGCAGGCTCATCGACATGCGCATCCCCCAGACGACGGGCACAAGCGGCGCGGTACGGTGGTTGAGCACGAGCATGCGGCCCGCGGTCGTGTCGGCGGCCACCAGCGACAACTCGCGGCCCGTGCTGCGGTTGAACTCGGCGAAGGTCTGCCGGCTCAGGTCGCGCGCCTGTCCCGTCGGCGTGGCCTGGTCAAGCTTGGCTCGCGCCCAGGTGACGAAGGCATCGGCCGAAAACCAGCCGCCGCGCTCGACGAAGGAGAAGACGTGGGCAAACTCCTGGCGCGTCATCAGGTAGAGGACGATGCGGTCGATGTAGGCCTCGACGTTGCCGGGCACGCCGGGTAGGTCGATGGCTTGCAGCGCCTGCCGCGTGACACTGGCGTCGATCTCCGGCCGCGTGAACGGCCGCGGTTCACCCAGGAATTGCTGGAAGATGGGCACGCCGTGGTCGTCTTTCTCATTCAGTGCGGCCACCATCTCGCCCACAGTCAGCCCGGCGGCGGCGAACGTGGCCATGATCGCTCCGGCCGACGTGCCCAGAAAGCGCCCGAACGTATGCCCGCGCCGCTCCAACTCTTGCAGCGCGCCGACAAAGACCATCCCCTTGGCTCCGCCCCCCTCGAACACGAGATCGTACTGCATGTTAGTCCTCCATTGATCTGATGAACCACCGCATGTATCCCATCACCGGGCACAATTCTAGCGGATTTGGGATGGGTGGACGACGGCCGACCGCGGACGACGGACGACAGACCACAGACCACAGACCACGGACGACAGACCACAGACCACTGAATACTGGACACTGGACACAGACCACTGACCCACTGACCTACTGCCCCACTCCCCTGCCGGCCGTCGTCCGTGGTCTATCGTCCGTCGTCCGTTCCCATCCTTGCCCGGAATGCCCCCCTCTGCTACAACCAGCGCAACCGCGCGCCTCGGCCGCCGTAATGCTGTTGGAATCACTATGAACATCAATCGCCCCATCGTCCTCCGCGCCCTGCTCCTTGCCCTTGTCCTGCCGCTGCTGCTGGCCTGGCCCGGCCGTGCCACGGCCCTCCCTGGCCGTACGGCCCAGGAAGCCGCCGGCACGTTCACGCCCGCCGCCTGCATGTTCGACATCGACCTGGGTGTGTCGCAGCCGAGCGGCGAAGACGTGGGCTTCGAGTGCGGCTACGTCACCGTGCCCGTGCGCCACGCCGCCCCCGACGGTCCGACGCTACGCCTGCCCGTGGCCATTCGCCGCGTCGCCGGCGGCGCGCCCGATCCGCTCATCCTGGCCCAGGGCGGCCCCGGCGGCGACGCCTTCCAGATCTTCGCCTTGCTCGTGCCCACCTCGCCGGTCGCCGCCGGCCGCGACATCATCATCTTCAACCAGCGCGGCACGCCCTACGCCGAGCCGGAACTCACCTGCCCGGAGACCGAAGAGGCCCAGGCCGCCATCCTGGCCGCCGACATGGACGAGGGCGAGCAACTCTATGAGCAAGCCCTGGCCGCCTGCCACGCCCGTCTGCTGGCCGAAGGCATCGATCTGTCGGCCTTCAACAGCCTGGAGAACGCCGCCGACGTGCCCATGATCGCCCACGCCCTCGGCTACGACACGTACAACTTCTACGGCGTGTCCTATGGCACATTGCTGGGCCTGCACCTGATGGCCAACTACCCCGAAGGGCTGCGCAGCGTCATCCTCGACAGCGTCGTCGCCACCGACATCAACTTCGTCGCCGAGACGGCCACCAGCGAAGACCGCGTCTTCGCCGAGGTCTTCGCCGCCTGCGCCGCCGACGCCGCCTGCGCGACCCAATACCCCGATCTGGAAACGCGCTTCTATGACCTCGTCCGCCAGTTGGACGCCGCGCCGATGACGTTGACCATCACCGACCCGGATACCGGCCGCGACTACGACACGTACCTCGACGGCCGCGGCCTGCGCAGCGTCATCTGGCAGCTCCTCTACGTTGACAAAATGGCCGCCGTTCTGCCCCGGGTCATCACCGCCCTCGAAGACGGCGACTATCGCTACATCCAGGCCATGTACCCGCTCCTCGTCTTCGACCAACTCATGGCCGAGGGCATGTACTTCTCCGTCGTCTGCGCCGAAGACAGCGACGTCGACCCGCTCACGCTGCCCCTGAACGACCTGCGGCCGGAGATCGCCGCCACCGCCCGCGAAGACCTGCAAAACTTCGTCGAGACCTGCGCTCTGTGGCGCGTCGACCAACTGCCGGCCGCGGTGGACGCGCCCGTCGTCTCCGACATCCCCACCCTGCTCATCGCCGGTCGCTTTGACCCGGTCACGCCGCCCGCCTTCGCCCAGGCCGCCGCCGCCGGCCTCAGCAACGCCACTGTGATCGTCCACCCAACGGGGGCCCACGGCGTCGCCTTCCAGGATGACTGCGTCAAGGGCATCATGGCCGACTTCCTGGACAACCCCGACCGCGTTCCCGACAGTAGTTGCCTGCAAGCCGTCGCCCCGCTGGAGTACGTGCCGGCGGACGCGCCCCTCTTCCCGCCGCTGGCCGGCGTGAATGGCCTCAAGCCGCGGACGCTGGTCGTCTTTGGGCTGGCGGCCATTCTCGTGCTGCTGCTGGCCTCGGCTTTCGTCATCTGGCCGGTGGTTTACATCGTCGGCGCCTTCGGCGAGAAGCGCGTC
Organism: Promineifilum sp.; assembly: GCA_019695075.1. Taxonomy (GTDB): domain Bacteria; phylum Chloroflexota; class Anaerolineae; order Promineifilales; family Promineifilaceae; genus Promineifilum. The sequence continues at coordinate 7,194 of JAIBAS010000579.1, forward strand.
GAGCGCGCCCCGGCCGACCGCCGCCTGCGCTGGCTCAGCCGCGGGCTGATGCTGCTCTTCGCCGCCGTCGCCATCGTTTTTGGCCTGGGGTTGCTCGTGGCCGTCGTCACCTCGGTGGCCGACCTGACGCTGGCCACGGCATTGGTCTTGCCGACCTGGGCCACGCCGTTCCTGTGGCTGCCGCCGGCGCTGCTGCTGCTGGCCGTGGGCATTGCCGTGACGGCCATCCTCCTCTGGCGGCAACGCGGCAGCGGCTCGACGGCCGGCAAGGTCTATTACACCGTCCTGACCCTTTGCGCCGTCGCTCTGGTCATCCTGATCGCCAGCCAGGGGCTATTGCTGCCACCGCTATAACGCTATGCAACTGTATCTCATCCGCCACGCTCAATCGGCCAACAACCACGCCTATGCCACCGGCGGCGAGCGCCAGCCCGACCCGCCGCTGACCGAGTTGGGCCATCACCAGGCCCGCGCCCTGGCCGACTACCTGCGCCAGCGCCCCGGCAGCGACCGCAGTTCCTACGCTGAGTGGCACGGCCGCGGCGGCATCGTCCTGACCCACCTCTACACCAGCCTGATGCTGCGCGCCGTCACCACCGCCGCCTACATCGCCGTGGCCACCGACCTGCCCCTCCACGCCTGGACGGAGATTCACGAGGTCGGCGGCCTGCACGGCATTGACCCGGAGACGGGCGAGGTCATCGGCGTGCCCGGGCCGGGTCGGGCCTACTTCGCCGCCGAGCATCCCACGCTGGTCTTGCCCGACACGCTGACCGACGTGGGCTGGTGGAACCGGGACAAGGAACCGCGCGAGGAGTGGCAGCCGCGAGCCGAGGCCGTCTGGCGCGACCTGCTGGTCCGCCACGGCGGCGATGACCGCGTCGCCCTGGTCACCCACGGCGGTTTCTTCCGTTCGCTATTCAATGTGCTGGTCGATGCCCACCAAGACCGCTCCTCCCTCCTCGGCCTCAAGGGTTGGTGGATCGCCATGAACAACGCCGCCATCACCCGCATCGACCTTGACGAAGAAGAGGGCGGGCGCTGGGCGGGTATCGCCTACGTCAACAAGGTTGATCATCTGACCGACGACCTGCTCAGCTACTGAGTGCCCCTTCCGCGCCAACAAACCAATAGACCGGCCACGGCCCGAACACCAGTTCCGGCACGTGGCCGATTTCCCTTTCTTGGCCAATATTCATAGACAAAACCTTGACATATTCTGTGCTGATGCTAGACTACTCCTGGTTGAGGGCGAAGGCGCGAGAACCGGCCGCACGCCCCACCAAGGAGAGCATGATGCAAACAGGCGAAATCGTCGTTGAAAACCTCGTCAAGCACTACCCGGGCGATGTCGTCGCCGTGGCAGACGTGTCGTTGCAAGTAGAAGCCGGCCGCATCTTCGGCTTTCTGGGGTCAAACGGCGCCGGCAAGAGCACGACCATCAAAATCCTGACGACCCTGGCCCTGCCCACAAGCGGCCGGGCCACCGTCAGCGGCTACGATGTCGTCACGCAGGCCGAAGCCGTCCGCCGCATTGCCGGCGTTGCCCTGCAGGACATCGGCCTCGATCCGTTGATGAAACCGCTGGAACTGTTGCGCTTGCAGACGCGCATGTTCGGGGCCGCGCGCGACCAGGCCGAGGCGCGCAGCCGCGAGTTGCTCGAACTCGTCCACCTGACCGAGGCCATCGACCGGCGCGTCGGCACGTACAGCGGCGGCATGCGTCGCCGCCTCGACCTGGCCATGGCCCTGGCCCACGAGCCACAGGTCTTGTTCCTCGATGAGCCGACGACCGGCCTTGACCCGGCCAGCCGCCGCGACGTGTGGGACGAGGTACGCCGCCTAAATCGCGAGTTGGGCATGACCATCTTCCTGACCACTCAATACCTGGAAGAGGCCGACGAACTGGCCGACGTCGTGGCCATCATCGATAAGGGGCGCATTGCCGTGCAAGGCTCGCCCGCCCGGCTGAAGAGTAGCGTTGGCAACGAGTCAATCAACCTGGCCTTTGAGGATCGCGACACAGTGGAAACAGCTTTGTCCCATCTGGACGGGTTTGGCCAACGAGCACAGATCGACCGCGACGTACTGCGCCTCTACATGGAGAACGCCGCTGAGGCCATTCCGGCCGTCGTCAACCGGCTACGCGAGTCGAACGTCAACCCCATCTCGCTGACGCTCACCCAGCCTACGCTGGACGATGTCTTTCTACAAGTGACCGGCCAGCGGCTGCGCGACGAGGCCCAGGCCGCGCCCGCTATGACCACGGCCGCCAAGGCGCGCCGCGACCGCTAATCAAGGAGTCCCTCTCATGGCACAACTAACCGCCCCCACTATCAGCCACGGCCACTTCGAGAAGCGCGCCGGCCTTCTATCGCAGATCGGCATGGTCACCCGCCGCAATCTGACGGTCATCCTGCGCACGCCGCAGGCGCTGTTGCCGCCGCTGGTCATCAGCGTCTTTTTCCTGGTCATCTACGAGTCCACACTGGGCGAAGCCGCCGGCTTCCTGCCCGGCCTGAGCGGGAACAGCTATTTAGGCTTCATCCTACCCCTGTCGCTGGTCAGCTCCGCCCTGTCCGGCTCCGGTCTGGCCGCGCAGAACCTCGTGCGCGACATCGAGTCGGGTTACTTCGACAAGCTGCTGCTGACGCCGGCCAGCCGCGCGGCCCTGTTGCTCGGCCCGATTCTAGCCGGCGGCGTCATCCTCGGCCTGCAAGCCCTGTTCGTCATCGGCGTGGGCCTGCTGATGGGTCTGGAACCGGCGACGGGGCTGGCTGGGCTGCTAGTCATCATTGGGCTGGCCATCCTCCTGGGCACGGGCTTCGCCGGGTTCACGGTTTCGGCCGCGCTCGGTTCCGGCAGCGCCGCCGTCACTCAGGCGGCCAGCTTCCTCTTCTTCCCACTAACGTTCCTGACGGCCAGCTTCGTCCCGTTGGAACTCCTCAGCGGTTGGCTCCGGGCGGCCGCGCGCGTCAACCCCATCACCTACGTCCTCGAAGCGATGCGCGCCCTGCTCAACGAGGGTTGGAACATGAGCCAGCTGTGGCAGGGTGTTCTGGCCTGCCTGATCCTGGCCGTCGCCATGTACGCCCTGGCATTATACGCGCTGCGTCTGCGGACGCGCCGCAGTTAGCGGCTGATGACGGACGATGGGCCGCGGTCAGTAGTACCGCGGCCCGTCGTCCCGGCTCCTACTCAGCCCGGAAGCGTGCCGTCCGTTGCGGCAGGTCAACCGACTCGACCGCCAGCCGCACCGTGCTGTTAAGCGTTCGCGGCCGGCGACCATATAGCTCCGTTTCGATGGCCAGCGCCGGGATGAGCACCACGTCGCGACCGGGCTTCTGCTCCACGACCACCCCCTCGCCCGTCCAGTCAGGGTTCTGCAACAGGTAAACCATCGTCCAATGCGCGTTGGACAGCCGCTCGGCTGTGCGCACCGCGCCGGTGACGGCGTCGGCCGTGCCCAGCCGCAGGGTCATCTCGCTCGCGTCCAGCGGTGGTTCGCCGCGCAGGTGGGCGCGCAGCTGCTGGTGGGTCAGCAGGTCACCATAGCGCCGCAACGGGCTGGTCGCCTGCACGTAGACATCCAGCCCCAGCCCGGCGTGGCGGCCGGGGGCCACGCGCGGCTGGCTGCGCTGCATGGCCCGGCGCTGGGCGAACATGCCCGCCAACCCACTGGCGGGCGATTCGACCTCCTGCGGCGGCTCCTGGTGGGTGAAGACCAGCGGTAGCCCGCGCTCGGCGGCCAGCTTCCCAATCGCCTCCCCGGCGGTCAGCATCGCCTCGCGCACCAGTTCGCGGCTGCGCAACGCCGGCAGCGGCGTGATGACCACGCGGCCGTCGTCCTTGACGCGCACCTTCGCCTCCGGCAGATCGATCTCCACCGCCCCGTTGGCCACGCGCCGGGCGCGGCCAGCGTCGGCCAGCGCCAGTAGCTCGCGGTAGGGGCTTTCGCCCAGGCACGCCTCGGCGGCCTCATAGGTCGTCCGCGTCGCCCGAATCCAGCTGGGGACGATCTCCAGCAGTTCCGGCGCGTCGCCGCCGACGGCAAAAGCCAGCGACAGCGCCGGCGAGACGGCCTGCAAGCCCAGCGCCAGCCGGTCGGTTAGCTCGTCGGGCAACATGCGTACTGTGCCCTCCGGCAGATAGAGGTTGGCGGCGCGGGCGCGGGCCTCGCGATCGGCCGGCGAGTCGGGCGGCACGAGCGCGGCGGCGTCGGCGACGTGAACCCACAGCACGCCGTCGGCCAGGCTCACAGCGTCGTCGGGGTCGCTGCTGCCCGCGTCGTCGATGGCCAGCGCCAGCAGGTGAGTCAGGTCGCGGCGCGGTTCGTCCGGCAGCGGCCCGATGGGCACGTCAACCCGGCTCGCGGCCACGTTGAGCCGCGCCGGGTAGGGGTTGTCGGCCGCCGTCCAGTAGCCGATGGCCAGCAGGAAGGCGTGGGCGGCCTCGCGCGTCTGCGGCCTGTCCAGACGGCGCAGCGTGCGGCTGCCCTCGCTCTGGTCCAGCGCCAGGGCAACCACATCGGCCAGGTAGGGCGCGTCTTCGGGCGCGGTCCGCCCGGCAGCGGCGCGGGCGGCAAAGGCGGCCCAGGCGCGA
>JAIBAS010000269.1 GCA_019695075.1 Promineifilum sp.
CTGATGGCGGCCACGGGGTAGCCGCGGGCATCGAGCAGCGGCGCGCCGACGGCGACAAAGCCGACCTCCAGCTCTTCGACGGCCACGGCGTAGCCGGCGCGGCGCTGCTCGGCCAGGCAGGCGCGCAGTTGCGCCACGTCGATGAGGGTGTGGGCCGTCAGCCGCCGGAACGGCTCGACCAGGACGCGGGCCAACTCCTCCGGCGGCAGGTGGGCCAGGATGGCCTTGCCCGTCGAGGTGGCATAGACCGGCCAGCGGCTGCCGATGTGCTGGCTGCCACTGGTGACGTATTCGCCGGGAATTTCGTCGAGGATGACCACCTCGTAACCGGAGAGCAACTCCAGCGTGGCCGTCTCGCCCGTGCCCGCGGCCAGCGCCTCCAGTTCCGGCCGCGCCCGCAGGCGCACCGGGTTGGCCCGCTGCGCCCGCGCGCCCAGGGCGATGAGGCCGGAGCCGAGGCGATAAGTGTCAGCCGCCGCGTCGCGGTCAACGTACTCGACGCTCTCCAGCGCCGTCAGCAGCCGGTAGACAGTCGTCCGGTTTAGCCCGACGGCCGTGGCCAGTTCGCTGACGCTCCACGCCGGGCGGTCGTCGCCGAAGGCCTCCAGCACGGCCACGGCGCGGCGGATGGCTTGCGTGCCGGGCATTGGCTCCTGTCGGGTGGTCATCTTACCTCGCGAAGCGCCGCGGGCGGCGGCGCGCATCGGTCGCCGGCGGCGACCCACCGGCGGCGGTCGCCGCCGGCGGCGCCACGATCGGCAGCGGCGCGGGCGTGCTCATGCCGGCGGTGATCAGCCGCTCCATCTCGGCCACAACTAGCGGGTCGGTTTCCAGCGGCTCATAGGCGGCCAGGCGGCGCTCGACCTCCTCGGCCGCGCGGGCCAGCAGATCTTTGCTGCCCGCCCGCTGCCAGTTTTCGCGGTTCTCGCGGTCGGTGACGGCCGCGGGCAGGTATAGCTCGCCCGGCCAATGGGCCATCGTGTGCGCGGCGGTGATGAGGTGCTGCTCGGCCATCACCTCGCGGACGAGGTCGAGGGTGGGCAGGTCGTCGGCCGGAGCGATGTCGCGGACGAAGTGCAGCGCCTGGCCGCAAAGGTCGTCGTCGAGCACCAGCTTGGGCAGGCTGAAGGTCAGCACGAAGTCGAGCATGCCCGGCCCGGAGACAGAATTGACGCCCGCCAGCGCCGCCAGCAGGGCGCTGCCGAAGGTCTCCGCGCCCGCCTGGGCGTCGAGGGCCTTGCCGTCGCCGAGAGCCATGTAGGCCTGCGTCGGCAGGCCGAGCGACTTGGCCACGGCCACGTAGGCCATGTCCAGCCGCAACGCCTGGATGCCGAGCATGGGCGAGGTGGCCGCGCGCATATGGAACTCGGCCGGCGCGCCGCCAAAGAGCACCGGCGCGCCCGGCCGGACGATCTGGGCCATCGTCAACCCGGCGAGCACATCGACGACGTGGAAGACTGTCGCCCCGACGACCGACACCGGGGCGATGAGGCCCATCAGCGTCACCGGGACGATTTCCACCGGGATGCCCCACTCGACACAGTCGAGCAGGTTCTGACAGGAGTCCTCGCTATAGCGGAACATGCCTGTGGCCGTGATGGTGAAGATCGACAGCGGCCGGGCGATGAGGTCGGCCCGGTCGCGGCGGAAGAGTTGCATCATCTCGGCCATGCGGCCGACGCCGTGCTCGGTGAAGGCCCCGGAGACGACCGGCTTGCGCGACTGAGTGAGGCACAGGAACAGCCGCCAGGCGTCGGACACGCGCGCCTCGATGTCGGCGTTGGTGCTGAAGGCAGTGGCCAGGTAGGCGATGTGGGGCAGGCCATCGGCCAGGCGGACGTACTCGACGAAATCGGCCGTCGTGGCCAGCCGCGTCTCGCCGCTGCGGTGGTCGAGCATCTTCAGGCCGCTGCTGGCGGGCACGAAGTGGACGTTGTCGTCGCCCAGCGTGGCGTGGGGCTGGCCGTCGCGGTCGAAGAGGGTGAAGCGGCGCGGCGTCGCGGCGATGGCGGCGTCAACGACATAGGCCGGGAAGAGAACGCGGCCGTTGGCGTCGGTGGGCAGCCCCGCGGCCAGCAGCCGCCGGCACAACTCCGGCCCACGCACCTCCATGCCGACCTCGGCCAGGATGCGCTTGGCCTCGGTCAGAATGCGTTCAATGAGCGCGTCGTCGAGAACTTGAATGCGGGGGCGCATGGCGTCTCCGTGTTCACATGATGAACAGTGCGTTCACAAAGAGTGTAACAGGATGGCGGGCAGATGCAACCAAAACATACGCCTTAGTGTGCCACGCTAAGGCGCTGCGCACTAGGCCGTATCCCGCAGCGGCCGGAAGCCCTCGCCCAGCACTTCCTGCGCCTGCCCGATGACGACGAAGGCCTGCGGGTCGGCGTCGTGGATGATGGCCTTGAGCGGCACGATCTCCGCCCGGCTGACGGCGCAAAGCAGGATATGCTTCTCCGCGCCGCTGTACATGCCCTTGCCCGTCCAGTCGGTGACGCCGCGCTCCAGTTCAGTCAGGACGCCGGCGGCGACGGCCTCCGGCCGGGTGGTGATGATCGTCGCCACACGCATGACGTTGGAGCCGTTGAGCGTCACCTCTACCAGCACGCCGCCGACGTAGAGGGCGACGATGGCATAGAGCGCCCGCTCCCAGCCGAAGGTCAGGCCGGCCAGAAAGACGACCAGGCCGTCGGTGTAGAGGTAAGCCTGCGACAGGGGCGTGGCGAAACGGCGCTCCAGGATGCGGGCCAGGATGTCGGTGCCGCCGCTGGTGGCCCGCGCCCGGAAGAGCAGGCCGACGGCCACGCCGGCGGTCACGCCGCCATAGAGCGCGTTGAGGCCCAGGTCGTCGGTCAGGTGCGGCCGCGGCCAGAGGAGATCGAGGCCGTCGAGGATGACGGCGAAGAGCAGCGAGGCGATGATCGTGCGGGCCAGAAAGCGCCGGCCGCCCAGAAAGCGCCAGCCCAGGAAGAACAGGGGAATGTTGAGGATGAAGCTCAGCGTGCCGATGGGCAGGCCGGTGAAGTTGTTGATGATCTGCGCCGTGCCGCTGAGGCCGCCGGCGACGAGATCGTTGGGAATGAAGAAGACGTGCATGCTGACGGCCAGCAGGGCCGCACCGACGAGGATGAGACCATAGTCGCGGGCCAGTTGCAGGACGGTGGGACGTGAGGGGATGAAGGCCAGGCGGCCGTTCTTGGGTGTTGCCATGATGACAGATCCTTCGGTTGAATGTAAGCCGCCGTGGCGGGCGGCCGATGTTCACATCATGAACGCTGTGTTCACAATGCGTTGACGATTATACCATCTGCGGCTATGATGGCATGCAGGCTGGAACGATTGTCAGAGAGCGGCGCATCGTCGTCCGATTGTCTCTTTTTCATCCTTCATCCTTCATCCCTCATCCTTCATCCCTCCGCCATGACCACCCGCACCGCCTTCCCCCGCCCCGTCCGCGAAATCGAGAACCTGTGGATCCCCCTGCCCGACGGCGCGCGGCTGGCCGCGCGCGTCTG
>JAIBAS010000097.1 GCA_019695075.1 Promineifilum sp.
CCGACGCGACTAGTGGCCCTGAGTCCCGGCGGGGCCGAGGCGCTGGCGGCGCGACTGCGCGCGGCGGCCGTGCCCATCATCGGCCGCATCCAGGACGACCGCCTGCTACTTGACCCGCGAACCGTCTTGCCGGGTCAGGCCGAACAGCTATTGGCCGCGGTGGCGCGGGCCGCCGCCGCCGCCGCCCACACCCACACCCGCACCCGCAGGGAACACGCAGACTCATGAGCGACGATTTGACCCGCATCCTGGCCATTGAGACCTCGTGCGACGAGACAGCCGCGGCCGTCATCGCCGGCGGCACGACCATGTTGAGCAACGTCATCGCCAGCCAAACGGAGCTACACGCCCGCTATGGCGGCGTCTTCCCCGAAGTGGCCTCGCGCCGCCACGTGGAGGTCATCCACGCCATCGTGGAAGAGGCCATGCGCGAGGCGCATATTGGCTTCGGCGACCTCGACTGCGTGGCCGTCACGCGCGGGCCGGGGCTGGTTGGCTCGCTGCTGGTGGGCGTCAACATGGCCAAGGGGCTGGCCGTGGCCCGCAACCTGCCTATCCTCGGCATCAACCACATCGAGGGACACATCTACTCGCTGTGGCTGACCGAGGAAGCGCCGCACATTCGCTTTCCGGTGCTGACGCTGGTCGTCAGCGGCGGCCACACCGAGATGTATCTCATGACCGACCACGGCCGCTATGAGCTTCTCGGCGCGGCCCTCGACGACGCCGCTGGCGAGGCCTTCGACAAGGTCGGCCGGCTGTTGGGCCTGCCCTTCCCCGGCGGCCCGGCCATCGACCGGGCCGCGGAAAAGGGCAACCCGGCCGCCTTTCGTTTCCCACGGGCGGTGATGGAGGGGGGGCACGGCTACGACTTCAGCTTCAGCGGCCTGAAGACGGCGGTCATGCGCCAGGTCAGCCAATATCATTCGCCGGCGACGATGCCAACGGCCGATCTGGCGGCCAGCTTCCAGGCCGCTGTCGTCGATGTGCTGGTGGCCAAGACGGCCGCGGCGGCCGAGGCGGTGGGGGCCACGGCCGTCCACATCGCCGGCGGCGTATCGGCCAATCGCGCCCTGCGGGCAACCATGCGGGCACGGCTGGAATTGCCGGTGCGCGTGCCGCCGCCCGCCCTGTGTACCGACAACGCCGCCATGATCGGCGCGGCGGCCCACTTCCATTTCATCCGCGGCCGGCGCGATAGCCTCGACTTCGACGTCGTGCCCAGTCTGCAACTGGTCTAGGAAACACGAGCATGGGCAGCGAGACGACGCTTCTCCCGCATCTGGATAACACCGGCCTGGCGCTCAACGCTGACGCGCGTTTTCGCCACGTCTTCTCCGAGGGCTTCGACCCCATCCTGCTGACTGACCACACCGGCAAGATTCTGGACGGCAACCGCCAGGCGCTGGCCTTTTTTGGCATCGACCGCAAGGCGCTGCTGGAAGACAACATCCGCGACCTGCACCACCCCGACGAGCCGTTGCCGGACGTGAGCAAGCTGACCGGGCCGGGGGCCAGCAGCTTCCAGAGCCGGGTCATCGCCGCGCGCGTGCGCGACAACCGGCCGCGGCAAGTGACGCTGACGGTCGAAGTGCGCGCCCGCCGCCTGACGCCCGGCCGCGAGGGCACGTGGCAGTGGATTTACCACGACATCTCCAGCCGTGTCGAACTGGAAGAGATGCGCCAGGACTTGACGGCCATGCTATTGCATGACCTGCAAAGCCCGCTGGGCAACGTCATCTCGACGCTGGAACTGCTGCGCTTGCAGATGGAGACGAGCGGCGACGCCATGCTGCTGGAGTTACTCGACATCGCCTCGCGCAGCAGCGGCCAGTTGCAGCGGCTGATCGCCTCGCTGATGGACATCAGCCGCCTGGAAGCGGGCCAGCCGGTGGGGCAGCAGAGCAGCGTACAGTTGGGCGAACTGGTCACCGAGGCCTACGAGATCGACGAGCCGATCTTCGCCCGGCGCGGCGTTGTCCTGCGGCGTCATTTGCCCGACGACCTGCCGCCGCTATACGTCGAGCCAAACGTCATCAGCCGGGTGCTGCTCAACCTGTTCGACAATGCCCTGAAGTACAGCCGCGACGGCGAACAGATCACGGTCGAGGGGCGGGCCATCGACAACGGCGAGGTGCTCATCAGCGTCAGCGATAAGGGTATGGGCATCCCCAAGGAGTACCGCGAGATCGTCTTCGAGAAGTTCCGGCGCATCAAGAACGATTCCTCGTCGAAGGGGCTGGGGCTGGGGTTGGCCTTCTGCCGGCTGGCAGTGGAGTCCCACGGCGGCCGCATCTGGATCGACGATGCGCCCGGCGGCGGCGCGCGCTTCAACCTGACGCTGCCGGAAGCGCCGGGAGACGCGGAGCCGGACGCGGTCGAAGATGGCGACGGCTCCTGGCCGGACGAGTCCGCCGGCGCGATGCCATGAGCGACCGCGCCTACTACGCCGACGCCTACACGACCCGCTTCACCACCGAGGTTGTCGAAGTGACCGAGGTGGAGGCGCGGCCGGCGGTGCGGCTGTCATCGACCTATTTCTACCCCACCTCCGGCGGCCAGCCCCACGACACCGGCGGCCTGCAACAAGCCGTCCAGACGGCCCACGTGGTCGATGTCATCGTCCGGGAGACAGACGACGCCGTGCTGCACGTCCTCGACGCGCCGCTACGCCCCGGCGCGGTCACGGCCGAGATCGACTGGCCGCGCCGTTTCGACCACATGCAGCACCACACCGGCCAGCACATCCTGTCGCAGGCGTTCATCCGCATGGCCGAGGCGGAGACCGTCGGCTTCCATCTGAGCGGGCAGAGCGTGACCATCGATCTGGACCGGGGCGATCTGTCGCCGGACGAGGTACGCGCGGCCGAGATCATGGCCAACGAGGTCATCGGGCAGAACCGGGCCGTGCGGGCGCGGCAGGTGTCGCTGGCCGAGGCGGCGACGCTGCCGCTGCGCAAGCGACCGCCGGGGCGCGATGGTCTGCTGCGGCTGGTGGACATCGACGGTTTCGACCTGACCGCCTGTGGGGGCACGCACGTGGCCGGCACGGCCGAGGTGGGCCTGGTCAAGGTCGTCAAGACGGAGCGGCGCGGCGGGGCCACGCGGGTGGAGTTCGTTTGTGGCCGCCGGGCCGTGGCCGACTACCGGCTGAAGCACGACGTGACGCAGCAATTGAGCGCGGCGCTGACCACCGGCGTCAGCGACCTCGCGCCGGCGCTGGCCCGTTTGCAGGAAGAGGCGCGGCAATTGCGCCTCGACCTGAAGCGGGAGCGGGGCGCGCGGCTGGCGTTGGAGGCGGGGCAACTGTTCGACGCGGCCGAGACGGTCGGTGGGACGCGAGTCGTCGGCCGCGTCTTCGCCGGGCGCGAGGTGGACGAGGTACGGCAACTGGCCAACGCCCTCACTGCCGCCGGCGCGGTGGCGCTGCTGGGCTTGGCCGGCGAGCGGGCGCAGCTGGTGTTTGCCCGCCCGGCCGAAGGGCCAACGTTTGCCCACATGGGCG
>JAIBAS010000605.1 GCA_019695075.1 Promineifilum sp.
TCCTGCCCCGCGGCCAGGGCGCTCACCAGCCAGTCGGCCAGCTCGCCGGGGCCGCGGCGCGCCTCCTCGAAGGCCGTGGCCATCGCCGCGACGGTGCCGGGGACGAGGATGTTGCCCTGGCAGGCGAAGCCGTCGCCGATGGCGTGGCCGGCCCAGTCGTAGCACTCCGCGCCGGTGTAGGCCGCCGCCCGGCCGCGCCTGTCCACCATGCCCACCTGCCGCTGCGCCCGCTGCTCGTCGGCGGAGGTTAGCGCGGCAATCGTCTCCTCGGCGCTCATGTCGTTGGCCATCATCTCCAGCCCGTCGAGGCCATAGGCGACGTTGGCGAACGACTGCGTGGCCACCGCGCCCGCGCCGGCCCGCGCCCAACTGACGACCGCGGCGCAGGCCAGGAACTTCGACTGCACGGCCACGCCCCACTCCTCGCGGCCGGGGTCGTAGGCGACAATAGAGAAGGTAGCAATGGTGTGTGGCATAGGCTCCTCAAGAATAGGGGCTAGGGGTTAGGGATTAGGGGAAGAATGCTCTTCCCTAGCCCCTAGAACCTAACCCCTAGAACCTAAAAGCGCGGCCTCCAGCACCTCCTCGAGGCGGTCGGCGAAGACGAAGTTCACGTCTTTACGCAGATGCGGGGGGATGTCGAGCAGGTCGCGCTCGTTCTTGCGCGGCAGGATGAAGGTGTGGACGCCGGCGCGGCGGGCGGCCAGCGCCTTCTCGCGCACGCCGCCGACGGGCAGCACCCGACCGCGCAGGGTGATCTCGCCGGTCATGCTCACGTCGCGGCGGATGGGGCGATTGGTGAAGGCCGAGATGAGCGCCGTGGCCAGCGCCGCCCCGGCCGACGGGCCATCCTTGGGCACGGCCCCCTCCGGCAGGTGGATGTGAATGTCCTGCCGCTCGAAGCGCTCCGGGTCGATGCCCAGGGCCGCCGCCTGGCTGCGCGTGTAGGTCAGCGCCGCCTGGGCGCTCTCGCGCATGACGTCGCCCAGCTGGCCGGTCAGGGTCAGCGTGCCCTTGCCGGGCATCAGGTTGACCTCGATGATCATCAGTTCGCCGCCGGCGGCCGTCCAGGCCGCGCCCGTGGCCACGCCGACCTCGTCCTCGTCGGGGCGGATGTCGTCGGCGAAGCGCGGCGGGCCGAGCAGGGCGCGCACTTCGTCGGCGGTGATATGCTGCGGGAAGGGCGCGTCTTCGGCCACCATGCGGGCGATCTTGCGGCAGACGTTGGCCACCTCGCGCTCCAGGTTGCGCACGCCCGCCTCGCGGGTGTACTCGCGGACGAGCGCCCGCAGCCCCGGCTCCTCGAAGGTGATGCCCTTCTCGCTCAGGCCGTGTTCGGCCAGTTGTCGCGGCAGCAGGAACTGGTTGAGGATGCCCAGCTTCTCCTCTTCCAGGTAGCTGGAGAACTCGATGACCTCCATGCGGTCTTGCAGCGCCGGCGGGATGGGGTCGAGGAAGTTGGCTGTGGTCACGAAGAGGACGCGCGAGAGGTCGTACTCCATGCCCAGGTAGTGATCGACGAAGGTGTTGTTCTGCTCCGGGTCGAGCACCTCCAGCAGGGCCGCGGCCGGGTCGCCGCGGAAGTCGTTGCCGAGCTTATCGACCTCGTCGAGCATGAACAGCGGGTTGCACGTGCCGACACGGCGCATGGCCTGGATGACGCGGCCGGGCATCGCGCCGATGTAGGTGCGGCGGTGGCCGCGGATCTCGGCCTCGTCGCGCACGCCGCCCAGGCTGATGCGCACGAACTCGCGGCCGAGCGCCCGGGCGATGGAGCGGCCCAGCGAGGTCTTGCCCGTGCCCGGCGGCCCCACAAAGCACAGGATAGGGCTGCGCAGGTGGTCCGGAGCGATGCGCCGGACGGAGATGTACTCCAGGATGCGATCCTTGATCTTCTCCAGGCCGTAGTGGTCGGCGTCGAGCACGGCGGCGGCGTTGGCCACGTCGAGATTGTCGGCCGATAGCTCCACCCAGGGCAGGTCGAGAATCCAGTCGATGTAGGTGCGGATGATGCCGATTTCCGGCGACATGGGCGGCATGGCCGCCAGCCGCGAAAGCTCCTTCTCCGTCTTGCCGCGCACGTCGTCGGGCAGGTTCTTGGCGGCCACGGCCTGGCGCACTTCGTCCAACTCCTGGCCGAAGACATCCAGTTCGCCCAGTTCGCCCTGGATGACGCGCATCTGCTCACGCAGGAAGTGCTCCCGATGCGAGCGATCGACCTCCTGCTGCACCTGGCTCTGGATCTCGTCCTCCAGTTCCAGCACGTCCAGTTCCTTGGCCAGCAGGATGCTGATGGCCTGCAAGCGCTCATGGGGATCGAGCATCTCCATGATCTCCTGCCGCGTGGCGATGGGCAGGGGCAGCGAGGAGGCGACGAAGTCGGCCAGCCAGCCGGGTTCATTGAGGTTCAGGGCGTAGGTGTAAGCGTCTTCCGGCAGGCTGTGGTTCAGCCCGACGACCTTCTCGAACAGGGCCAGGACGGCGCGCATGAGGGCCTCGGTGTTGGCCTGCCACTCGCCCGACTCCTCAATGACGCGCGCGCGGACGCGGATGTAGGGTTCCCACTGGGTGTAGGCGACGATCTTGACGCGGCGGCGGCCCTGGGCCAGGACGCTGGTGGTGTCGTCGGGCATGCGCAGGACGCGGCCGATGGTCGCCTCCGTGCCGATGCCGAAGAGGTCGTCCTCCTCCGGGTCAACGGCGTCGTTGTCGCGCTGGGCGGCAACGATGAGGTTCTCGTGGTTGTGGTTAGCCGCCTTGATGGCCGCCAGCGAGCGCTCGCGGCCGATGAACAGCGGCATGACCATCTGCGGGAACAAGACCACATCGCGCAAGGGCAGGAACGGGCACTCGATCACGCCGTTCTTGACCTTGGTCAATGGCTGGTCAAACAGGTCGCCGCTCAGTTCGGGGAACAACTCCGGCAAGTCGGGGAACTGAGAGTAGTCGAAATCATCCATAGCTACGTGCGTCCGATTGTAGAGTGTCCCAATGATTTAGCAAATCGCCCACGACGATGATCGAGCCGGTGGCGCAGACCAGGTCGCCCGGCCGGGCCGCGGCCAGCGCCGCCGCCAGCCCCGCGGCGACGCTGTGGGTGATCGTCGCCGCGTGTCCCAGGTCGTGGGCCATCGCCGCCAGCTGCTCCGGCGTGGCCGAGCGGGGGTGGTTGGCCGTGGTCATGATGACTTCGTCGGCCAGTGGCAGCAGCCGCGATAGCATCCCGGCCACGTTCTTGTCCTCCGGCGCGCCGAACAGCAGCACCAGGCGGTCGTAGGTGTACTCCTCGCGCAACGCGGCCACCAGCTTGGCCGCCGAATCATCGTTGTGGGCGCTATCGACCAGAACGGCCGGCCGGCCCGGCCCCGACTGCAAGAGCTGCAAGCGGCCGGGCCAGGCCACGGTCGCCAATCCGCGCTGCATGTCGGCCACGGCCAGGCCGGGGAAGCGCGTCCGCGCCCGCTCCAGCGCGGCCAGGGCGACGGCGGCGTT
>JAIBAS010000015.1 GCA_019695075.1 Promineifilum sp.
GGCGAATCGCGCCACGGAGGTTCCAGCTGCGCTCGCCGCCCACGCGGATGTCGCGCCGGCGAAAGAGGAACCAGGCCACGGCCGCCAACACGAAGCCGGCGACGATTAGCCCGACGGCCCAACCCCAGTTCATGTCCACCAGCGACTCGCCGCCCTGGAAGTAGGCGAACGGGGTCAGATCGACGATGGGCTGCAGGTCGGGGTTGAGGTTGGCCAGGCCGACCAGCAGCCAGTTGGCCACCAGCAGCCCGCCGGCGCTCATTGACGCGCTGCGCGCCGATGGCAGCACCATGCTGAGCAGCAGCGACAGCCCGCCAAAGAGCAGCAATATGCCCAGGATGGGCACGAACGCCGCCAGCAGCGCCCCGGCGGTCACGTCCAGGGCCGAGAACGGCAGCGTCACGACCCAAGCAAGATAGCCGATGAACAGCACGAGCGCCGTGGCGGCGACGAAGCCCAGCCAGCGGCCCCAGAACAGCGCCGAGCGGCTGACCGGCTGGGCCAGCGTCAGGTCGAGTGTGCCGCGTTCCTCGTCGCCGGCCAGCAGCGCCGCCGCCGCCCCAACGGCGAAGATGCCGACGATAAGGGGCATGTAGCTGCTGTAGTAGATGCCGAAATAGCCTTTGGCCGAGGCCAGATCGGCCATGTCGCCGAAGAAGGCCAGCAGTTCGCGCGGGTAGCTGGCCAGCATCTCGTCCAGCCCGGTGATGTTCTGGATGGCGTCGTACATCAACCCCATCGCCAGCCCATAGAGCGCCAGGCCGCTGCCCCAGCCGAGGATTTGCCCGCGCAGGCGGCGCAACGTGTGCCGGAATTCCGCCCATAGTCCTGTCATGTCCCTCTCCTCCTAGCCTTCCTGATAGAGCGTCAGGAAGATCTCCTCCAGCGACGGCCGCTCCGTCTCCAGATCGACCACCGGGTAGGCCGCCAGCGCCTTCACCAGGGCGTCCATCTCACCCTCGATTTGCAGGGTGATGGCCGTGGCGGTGCCGGGCACCGTGGCGGTGCCGGGCGCATCGCCGTTGCCGTGGGCTTCCAGTTGCGTTACGCCGCGCAACACGGCCAGCCCCACCGTGCTAACCGGCTCGCCGAAGCGCACCCGCACCCGCCGCACTGACCGGCTGACCAGGTCGTGCGGGGCCAGCGTCTCGGCGATGCGGCCGTCGCGGATGATGGCCACGCGCTCGGCGATGGCCTCCACCTCGCTGATGATGTGGGACGAGAAGAAGACCGTCGCCCCGGCCGCCCGCGCCTCGCGCAGCAGCCGGTAGACTTCCTGCTGCATCAGCGGGTCGAGGCCCGACGTCGGCTCGTCGAGCAGCAGCAGCTCCGGCCGGCCCATCAGCGCGGCCACGACGCCGACTTTCTGCTTGTTGCCCTTGGACATGTTCTTGACCGCCGTCCGCAAATCCAGTTGCAGCCGCCCGGCCACCGCGCGGACAGTGGCCCACTCGACCCCGCCGCGCAGGTCGGCCAGGTCGCGCAGGGCGCGCTCGGCGGTCAGGTTCGGCTCGATGCTCAATTCGCCGGGCAGATAGCCGACGCGCCGCCGCACGGCCACGGCATCGGCCTGTGGGTCAAGTCCCAGGACGCGCGCCGCGCCGCCGTCGGGGCGAATGAGGTCGAGCAGGCAGCGGATGGTGGTGGTCTTGCCCGCGCCGTTGGGGCCGAGGAAGCCGAAGATCTCGCCGCGGCCGACCTCCAGATCGACGCCGCGCAGGGCGGGGACGCGGCCATATGATTTGGTCAGGCCGCTGATGCTGAGTGCTGGTTGGGTGTCCATGTGGGTGTTGCCTCGCTTACGCCAGTGATGATATGCCTAACTGCCCCGGTCGTCACGCGATTCGGCCGCCGCCTCTCAGTGCCTGGCACTTTCCTGTGACCTCTAGGAAGGTGCGACGCACTTCAGAAAGTGCGACGCACCGGAGAAAGTGCGACGCACCGGGCTTGACAATTGCCTGCGCGGCGCTTATTATTTAGACATATCTAAATGTTATTTTAGTCTAATAGCGATGGCTTGTCAAATGCTACCATTCAGTTCTTTGCTCACCCACAGCCTGCTCTACGGCGCACTGCTCAGCGCGCTATTGTCCGTGCTCATTGTCCTCTCGCTGCTGTTCCGGCCGATGATCTGGATCAACGATGCCCCGCCCGTACTGCGCGACGCGGCCGGGCCGATCAGCGCCGCCGACCGCCGTCTCCGGTGGCTGCTCGGGGCCGCGGTGCTGGGCCTCCTGGTCGTGTTTCCGGTTCTGGCGCTGGCCGGACTGCAGCAACTGGGGAACGGCCCGTTGACATTCGGCGCGGCGGCGCTCTCGGTGTTCATCGTCCTGATGACGTTCAACACCGTCGATCTTGTTCTGCTCGACTGGCTATTCGTGGAACGACTGGCGCCGGGCCGCATCGCCTTCCCCAACGCGCCGGGAATGCGCTTCACCCGCGGCGACGCCTATCACTTTCGCGGCTTTTTGATTGGGACAGGCCTGTCGCTGGCGGCCGCGGTCGTCATTGGCGGCGTGGCGGCGCTGGCGTGGTGAGGGGAGGCGGGGGAGCGGGGGAGAAGACGCAAGGCGCTCTTTCTCCCCTGCCCCCCTGCCCCCCTGCCCCCCTGCTTCTTCAAGTTCAGCCGCTCCCGCTGCCGCTGCTCGTGCGCGGCAGCTTGGGGATGAGCCAACTCAGGAACTGGTCGGTCGAGCGTGTCTGGGCCAGGACGCGGCCGGGGCCGGTCAGGTCGACGACCAGCCCTTCGCCGCTGAACAGGGTGGACTTCAGGCCGCCGATCTTGCGCCAACGGCCAACTCCGCTACCATCTTCCCCATGCCCGACGCGCCGCCGAACAGACATGCCCATCTCCACCCGTCCGACCTGCGGGCCTTCGCCCGGCTGCTGACCGACGCCACCACGGGCGTGACCGATCTGGTGGAGGCCGTCCACATCGGCGTCGCCCCGGCCGACAACCGCGGTGGCATCGCCCCACTGACCTATCGCACCATTCGCAGCGTGACGCGCTTCCTGGGCAGCGGCATCGACGCCGCCCTGGCGCAACTGACGCCGCTGCTCGGCTCGCGCGACGCCTCACCCGAACGGCGTCTCGCCCTGGCCGCGCTCAACGGGGTCATGGGCGACTACCTGAGCGACAGCGGCAACCCTCTGGCCGAGACGATGACTTTCCGTCGCGACGGCGCGCCGCTGACGCTGACACCCGCGGCGCTGGCGACGGCCTACCCGGAGCCGGGCGACAAGCTGCTGGTGCTCATCCACGGCCTGTGCATGAACGACCTGGCCTGGGACGCGGGCGGGCTGGGCGCGACGCTGGCCGACCACCTGGGCCACACGCCGCTGGCGCTCGACTACAACTCCGGCCGCCACATCTCCACCAACGGCCGCGACCTGGCCGACCACCTGGAGGCGCTGGTCGGCGCGTGGCCCCGGCCCGTGGCCGAACTGGTGCTCATCGGCCACAGCATGGGCGGCCTGGTGGCCCGCA
>JAIBAS010000333.1 GCA_019695075.1 Promineifilum sp.
CGGCGGGGATGACCAGCACGGCGGCGACATTCTCGTCGTTCAGCAGCGTCTCGGCGTCGGCTCGGCTCATGACCTCCGGCCGGACGGCGTCGCCGGCGGCCAGCGCGGCCACGAGGGCGGCCGAGCGCGCCGTACCATCCTCGTCGGCCACGGGCAGGAGGATACGGCTATCGCCGCCGCCGGCCGCGGGCAGGCCGCCGCCGACGAGGAAGGTGAACACCAGCGGTAGAATCAGAAAGAACAGCAGTTCCGAGCGCCCCTCGAAGCGGAGCAGAGTATCTTTGCGAATGATGGCGGCCAGTTTGTTGAGCATTGTCATCACCTCATGCGCGAGCGGTGGCGGTGGCGGTTAAGCCGTCAGGAGCGCCCCCTGGCGGCGGCGGAAGAACAGCGCCGCGGCGGCGAAGAGCACCGCGGCCATGACCAGCAGCGCGGCGACGGGCACGAGGACGGCCGCCCCGCCCTCGCCCGCGGCCAGCGCCACAAAGCCGTCCATCGCCCAGCGGTTGGGCGTGATGCGGCTGAGCCAGTCGAGCACCGGCCAGGCGTCGTTGAGGGGCACGAAGCTGCCGCTCAGGATGCCGAAGAGCAGCGTCAGGGCCATGCCCAGGCTGGTGATCTGCCCGGCGTTGGCGGCGAGCGAGGCGATGAGCAGCCCCCAGCCGGTGGCGGCCAGCGCCGCGGCCACGACCAGCAACAGCACGCTGAGCGGGTTGCCCCAGTTCAGTTGCCACAGCAGCGTCGTCAGCAGGATGAGCGCCGCCAGTTGGATGAAGCCGCCCAGGAAGATGCCGCCGACCTTGCCGCCGAGCACCTGCGCGCTGCTGACCGGCGCGGCCAGCATGCGCGCCAGCGTGCCCTCGCGCCGCTCCGACAGCAGCGTGCGCGCCCCCAACGTGACGGCATACATCAGGAACAGCAAGGCCATGGCCGGCGCGAAGTAGGCCAGAATATTGAAGCTCTCGCCCGTGGCAGTCACGTTGCGCGTTTCGACGCGGATGACCGACGCGGCCGAGGCGGCGGCGCTGTCGGCGAAGACCGCCGCGGCCATGCTCTGGCCGACGGCCGGCAACTCCACCGGCGACACCGCGCCACTACCGGCCAGTTGCGTCAGGCCGACGCGCACGCCGGCCACGGCCGTATCGGCGCGGGCGGCGAACTCCTCGACGATGCTGCGCACGACGGCCGCGCCCACCGGCGCGCCGGGATCGCCGACGACAGTGACGGTGACGGACGCGGGCATCTCGCCGGTGGCCATATCGGGCGTGAAACTGTCGCTGAAACCGGTTGGAATGAGCACGGCGGCGCTGGCGTCGCCGGCGGCGACGCGCGCGCGGGCGGCGTCGGCGTCGCTCAGCGTCTCCACGGCCAGGAGGTCGCTCAGGTCGTCGCTCGTCAGCACATCGACCAGGGCCGCGGCCAGTTGCCCGCCGTCCTCATCAACGAGGACGACGGGGATGCGGCCGATGGTCGGCGCGTCGCTGTTGCTGAACGCGCCCGTGACCAGCCCCAGGCCTAGGGCCAGCACCAGCGGCCCGGCGATGATGAGGGCCACCGCGGCCCAGTCCTGGAACAGGACGCGGACATCTTTCCACATGATCGTCAGAATCTTGTTCATGATCGCCTCTCCAGCGGTCGGGCCGGCCCCTAGTCGCGCAGGCCCCGGCCAGTCAGTTGCAGGAAGACGGCCTCCAGGTTCGGCTCCTCGATGTCCACGGAGCGCACGTGCAGGCCCAGAGCGTTGGCCCGACCGACGACGGCCGGCAGCGCCTCACCGGCGTCGGCGACGTTGACGACGATCTGGTGATCGATGGCCGAGGCGCGCAGCACGCCCGGCAGGCCGTTGAAGAGCGTCAGCCCGCCATCGGCCGGCAGCGCTGCGCCGTCGCCGGCGGCAACCGTCGCCTGGGCCGCGGCGGCGCCGGCCTCCTCGGCCAGGTACAGCCGCAGCGTTTCCTGCTCGCCGACGACGCGGGTCAACTCGGCCTGCGTGCCCAGGGCGATGAGCCGGCCCTGGTCGATGATGCCGACGCGGTCGGATAGCTCCTCGGCCTCCTCCATGTAGTGGGTCGTGTAGAGCACGGTCATGCCGCCGTCGCGCAATTCCTTGACCATATCGAGGATGCGCCGGCGGCTCTGCGGGTCGATGCCGACGGTCGGCTCATCCATAAACAGCAGTTGCGGCTTGTGGAGCAGCCCGGCGGCGATGTTGATGCGCCGCTTCATACCGCCGGAGAAGGTCTTGACTTTGTCCTTGGCCCGGTCGGCCAGCCCGACCTGCTCCAGCACCTCGTCGATGCGTTGGGTCAGAGCCTGGCCGCGCATGTCATAGAGGCGGCCCCAGAACTCCAGGTTCTGCCGGGCGCTGAGCGCGTCGTAGAGGGCGATCTCCTGCGGCACGACACCGATGGCGCGGCGGACGCCGAGCGTGTCGCCGGGGATGGCGTGGCCGGCGATCTCGGCCGTGCCCGCCGTCGGCGGCAGCAGGCAGCTGAGCATGTTGATGGTCGTGGTCTTGCCCGCGCCGTTGGGGCCAAGCAGGCTGAAGATCTCGCCGCGCAGAACGCTGAACGAGATGCCTTTGACCGCTTCGAGATCGCCGAACGTCTTGCGCAGGTCTTTGGCGATGAGGATGGGGGTGGTCATGAGAGCCTCCGGGGATGAAGTGTCGAGTCTGTAGGTTGGTGTCAAGAGAAGAAGGTGCGACGCACTTCGGAAAGTGCGTCGCACCGGACTTTAGGCCTTTTCGACGAGCTTCTCGGCTGCGTCGGCGTCGTGGCGGCGCGAGCGCCGGCCGGCGAAGAGGACGTAGAGGCCGACGAGGATGAGGGCGAGGGGCCAGAGTTGGCCCAGCAGGCTCAGCACCGTGGCGAAGACGCGGCCGAAGCCCGCGGCCAGGCCGATGAGGGCCATGATCGCGCCGGGGATGAGCGGCCACCACTGCGTTTCGTCGGTGAAGATCGCCGTCAGGACGGTGATCAGGAACCAGCCGCCGGCGAAGGCGAGCATGAACAGGCCGCCGTCGTCAACGGGCAGCAGGTTGGCGGGCAGCAGACGCGCCAGTGGGCCATCGACCAGGGCCACACCCGCGCCGATGCCGGTCAGAATGCCGCCGGGGATGAACCAGCCCATGTGGCGGCTCAGGATGCCGGCCAGGATGAAGGCCGCGCCCAGGCCCAGCAGCACCACCAGGCCGTAGCTGAAGCCCCAGCTATCGGGCACGAACTGAGCCACCAGGGCGAGGAGGCCGCCGAAGATAAGCAGCAGGCCGCCAAGCAAGAGGTTGCGGTTTTCGCGAATACGGTCGGAGCGGGTGGACATGATCATAACCTCTCTGCGTTTGAAGTATCGAACCTGAAGTAACTGTCAACAGGATAGCATAGCGGGGGTCATGATCGGATGTGCCGGAAGTCATGGCGGGGTCATGCTGAGGTCATGGCCGGCCGCGCCGGGCCGCGCTCACGTCCGGCTCATGTGGCCGGCCGCGGCCTCTCTGCCGGCGCGAATTTGCACGCCATTTTCACGGCACGCGCCGGGGGCGGGACTACAATGCAGGGCAGGGTATGGTGGGTGTATCGGAAGAGCCTGAGGGACGACAATGAGAGACGAACTGCCTTCGAAGCCGACGCTGCGGATTCGCGAGGCGCTAAACGAACTGTTGCAGCGCAACGATCACACCCACGGCCGTGAGGTCGGTGAGATGTACCTTAGCTCCGACCTGTTCGTCGCCCGCCTGCGCCACCCCTGCGTCATCGAAGGGCAATGGGAAGACACCGAACGCACCGTTGACCTCTTCGACCTGATCGACAACCACCAGCGCGGCGACGAAGAGTAAAACGCTCACGCGAAGGCGCTAAGGGGTGAAGGCGCAAAGGAGATAAAAGTTCTTCTTTGCGTCCTTTGCCCTCTTCGCGTCCTTTGCGTGAGCCTCTTCGTTCTCGGCTATAATCGGCCCATGCCCGAGTTGCCCGAAGTTGAAACCTTTGTCCGCGCGCTGCGGCGACCGCTGGTGGGCCGCGCCATTGCCGGCCTGCGCAACGACTGGCCGCGCCACATCGCCCAACCCGCGCCCGACGAACTGGCGGCGCGCATCATTGGCCGGCGCATAGAAGCCATCGACCGCCGCGGCAAGTACCTGGTCTTCACCCTGAGCGACGACGAGACGCTGGTCATCCACCTGAAGATGAGCGGCCACCTGTCGGTCGTGCCCGGCGACACGCCGCCCGACCCCTACGCCCACACCGTCTTCCTGCTGGACGACGGCCGCGAGTTGCGCTTCCGCGACCCGCGCAAGTTCGGCCGCGTCTACTTGCTGCGCGACCCCGACGGCGTCCTCGGCCCGCTCGGTCCGGAGCCGCTGGCCGACGACTTCTCGGCCGCGGCGCTGGCGGCGGCGCTGGCCGGGCGGCGGCGCGTGCTCAAGCCGCTGCTGCTCGACCAGACTTTCATCGCCGGCATCGGCAACATTTACGCCGACGAAGCGCTGTTCGACGCCGGCCTGTTACCCACCCGCCACAGCCACACCCTGACGCCCGACGAGATCGCCGCCCTGCACGCCGCCATCCGCAAGGTACTGGCGATGGGCATTGCCCGCGAGGGGGCCAGCATCAGCACCTACGTCAAGCCCGACGGCGCGAAGGGCGACATGCAGAACGCCGTGGCCGTCTTTCGCCGCACGGGGCAGTCGTGCTACATCTGCGGCGGGCCGATTGAGCGCATCGTCCTGGGCGGGCGCAGCACGCATTTCTGCCCCAATTGCCAGCATTAGATTGGACAGAAGAAGAACCTCACGCAAAGGACGCCAAGCAAGAAATCTTATTCTTCTTTGCGGCTTGTCTTCCTTTGCGGCTTTGCGTGAGGTTCTTCTACCAAAGGTAACTCCTCAATGAATCAAAATGACATTGCCCACGCCCGGCTGGCCAACCAGCGCCTGACAGAAACGACGTTCACCACAGCGGCCGAGGTCGTCGCCTGGCTGGTGGCCGTCCAGTCGCAAGACTACGCCGGGGCGCGTTGGGCGCTGGGGCTGCGCCTGCCGCCGACGACCGACGCGGCCATCGAACGGGCCTTCGATGAGGGGCTGATTCTTCGCACCCACGTGCTGCGGCCGACGTGGCACTTCGTCACGCCGGACGACATCCGGCCGCTGCTGACGCTGACCGCGCCGCGCGTCCACCAGACCAACGGCAGCGTGTACCGGCAGTTGGGTCTCGACACGGCCACGCTGAGCCGCAGCGCCGAGGTCATCGCCCGCGCCCTGGGCGGCGGCCGGGCGCTGACCCGCGACGAGCTGAAGGCCGCCCTCGACGGAGCCGGCATCGCCGCCGGCGGCGCGGATCGCGCCGGGCAATGGCTGGCCTACATCGTCATGTACGCCGAGTTGGAGGGGCTAATCGTCAGCGGGCCGCGGCGCGGCAAGCAGTTCACCTACATGTTGCTGGACGAACGCGCGCCGGGCGGGCGCACGTTGGCGCGCGACGAGGCGCTGGTGGAAATGGCGCGGCGCTTCTTCACCGGTCACGGCCCGGCCACGGCGGCCGACTTCGCCAACTGGTCGGGGCTGACGCTGACCGAGGCGCGGCAAGGGCTGGAGGCAGTGGCCGGCGAGCTAAATAGCGAGACGGTCGATGGGCAGACGTACTGGTTCGCCGATGCTCCGCGGCCGCCGCGCGCGCCGTCGCCCACGGCCCATCTGCTGTCGATCTATGACGAGTACACCATCGGCTACAAAGACCGCCGCGCCATCGTCAGCGCCGAGGACGGCGCGCGGCTGGCAACGATGGGCAATGCCTTGCAGAACGTGATCGTCATGGATGGGCGGGTTGTGGGGACGTGGCGGCGGACGTTGGGCAAAGGCGTGGTGAGCATTGCTCTCAATCCGTTCGGCAAGTTGACGGAGGCAGAGCGCGCGGCGGTCGGCGCAGCAGCCGAAAGGTTGGGAGCGTTCCTTGGCCTAACCGCAGATTACGCAGATTGAAGATGGAAGCTGTTCAGACCCCGAATCGATTAGGCCTGTAAGCTGAACATTCAGTTCGCGTGGTAAGGCCAGCCTTATGCGTCTAGAAACTCTTCTGGCGCAACGCCCGCTTGCCTCAGAATAGCCCGCAGCGTCCCTTCCGGCATATCTCCGGCGTGATTGGGAATTGTTGTATAGTGATTCGTCGTTGGGTTGTACCAGATTTCGTGGCTACTAGCCGCGTAGCGGTCAAACTCGAAGCCAAGTCGCCGCAGACGCTTGACGATTTCTCGGTATTTGAAGCCCGCAAGCCTTCCCATCAAGCCCCAATAATAAGTGGATAGTCAAACGACTCTTCGGCGAATGCCAGAGAGAGTTCACCCTCGCGCTCTGCCCGCGCATCCAGAAGCTTTCGCGCTACATCGCGAGCAATCTCCAGTGTCTCGGCAATCGTCCGCCCCTGAGCCACAAGACCTGGGATGTCGTCCGATGTGGCCAGGTACACGCCCTCTGGGAGCTTTTCAATGTGAAGTTTCGCAACTCGCTCCATCCGTCCTCCGTCTGCGTCATAGAAACCGAGTTCCTCAGAAGGAACTCGGTTTCTAGAACTTACCGCCGCGCCTTCTTCTTCTGCGGCTGCGGCTTCTTCTTGGCCGCGGGCTGGGCGTTGGCCTGGCCGTTGCCGCCGCCGGCCGCGCCGACCGCCGCCATCCCCGGCCGGCCGTGGCAGTTCTTGTACTTCCGGCCGCTGCCGCACGGGCAGGGGTCGTTGCGACCGACGTCGGGGCTGTCCTTGCGCACTTCCGTGCCCTTGCCCTTCTCGCGCTTGACGGTCTGGTAGCCGGCGTCCTGCGACTGCGCCTTGTAGGCCACGTCCCGCTGCTGTTGCTGGATGAAGGCCTGGTGGTCGGCGATGCCGCGGAAGAAGCGGTCGGCGATGTCGCGGTCGATGTTCTTGCGCATGTCGCTGAACATCTCGAACGAGCGCTTCTTGTACTCGATCTTCGGGTCGCGCTGGCCGAGGGCCTGCAAGCCGATCTCGCGCCGCAGGTCGTCCATCGCCGTCAGGTAGTCGCGCCATTCGCGGTCGATGGCCGAGAGCAGCAGCAGCCGCTCGTAGTTCTGGTACTCCTCGTCGCCGATGAGTTGCCGCCATTTGCCCTGCTGCTGATCGATGTACTGCTCCAACGCCGTGGCCAGCTGCTCGCCGTTCAACTCCTGCAAGCTCTGCACCAGCAGATCGCTCAGAACTCGGTCAACCTCGGCGCGGAAGTGGCGCTGACGCTCCTCCATGTTCTTGACCGACAGTCCGTCGAGGCTGAACTGGCTGAAGGCGTGGTTGAGTTCGCTCTCCGCCTCGGCCCAGATCGGCTCGCGGTCGGCCTGGTCGATGGTCTCGGCCAGGAACTCGTTGTAGAGCATCTGCACCTGGGCGATGAAGGCGGCGCGCAGGCGGTCGCGGGTCTGCACTTGGCCGCCTTTGTGCGTCGCCAGCGCGCCCAGGTTGGGCACGGGCGGCACCAGCGGCAGGAAGCGGCCCATTGCCTGGAGCAGCTGCAACAGGTTCGTGCCCTGGCGCTCCTGCTCGTGGGCCAACGAGGCCAGCCGCGCGGTCAGGCGGTCGGGCGACAGCCGCTCCAACTCATCGCGCTCCAGTTCGGCCATCAGCGGCAGCATCGCCCCCAGCCGGCGCAGGACGGCAGCGAGGTTGACCGTGTTGGTGGCGTCGGTGGTGAAGTCGTTGACGACGCGCTCCACCTCGCCGCGGATGTAGCTGGGGTAGTCGTCGATGTAGTTCTGCACCAGCGCGGCGATGGCGTCATCGAAGGCGGCGTCCACCTTGGCGTCCAGGTCGAACTCGCCGCCCATGAGGATGGCGCGGCGCTCGCCGTAGATGGCCTGGCGCTGCTTGCTCATCACGTCGTCATACTCGACGACGTTCTTGCGCATGTCGAAGTTGTAACCCTCGACGCGCTCCTGCGAGCTTTCGATGATCTTGTCCAGCAGGCCGCTCTCAATGGGCATGTCCTCCGGGATGTTGGTGCGGGACATGAAGCCCTTGAGGCGCTCGCCGCCGAAACGGCGCATCAGGTCGTCTTCCAGCGACAGGAAGAAGCGCGATGAGCCGGGGTCGCCCTGGCGGGCGGCGCGGCCGCGCAACTGGTTGTCGATGCGTCGCGACTCGTGCCGTTCGGAGCCGACGACGTGCAGCCCACCCAGCCGCCAGATGTCTTCCTTGTCGCGGCGGGCCTGGGCGCGCAACTCCTCGATGCGGGCGATGTGCTGCGGGCCGAGGCCGGGTATGGTCGCCGCTAGTTGCCGCCCCTCGTCGGGCCGGTCGCCCAACACGGCGCGGATGAGCGCAGCGCGGGCGTTGTAGTGGCGCTCGAAGACCTGTTCGGCCAGGAACTGCGCGGCCAGCTTCTCATCGGCGTGGATGTTCTGCCAGCGGATCAGTTCCGTCTGGCGGCGCAGAATCTCATCGACGAGGGCCACGTCCTTGTCCAGGCTCTCCACAAAGGTGCGCGCCTGGGCCAGCTCGCCGGCGCGCACGAAGCGCAGCGTCGTCACCAGGTCGTTGTAGTCGATGCCATACGGCTCTTGCAGCACGCGGGCCAGATAGCCCATGACCTGCACCTGCTCGATCTCGATCATGGCCGCGTCGAAGCGCGCCCGCGTCTCCAGCAGGGCATCGACCAGGTCTTCGGTCAGCCGGTTGCTCTTGCGCGCCGTGTCGCGGGCGGCCTCTTCGCCGTCGGTCAGCAGCTTCAGCGCCAGCACGGTCAGCATCGGCCGGTCGAACATCTCCGTTTCCAGCGCCTCGGCAGCCAACCCCTCGGCGTTGCCACCCAGGAGGATGTCGGTGCCGCGGCCGGCCATGTTGGTGGAGATAGTCACGGCCTGCCGCCGGCCCGCCTGGGCCACGACGAGCGCCTCGGACTGGTGTATCTTGGCGTTGAGGACGTTGTGGCGGATGCCCTCGCGGGTCAGCAGTTTGGCGATGGTCTCGGAGTGCTCCACCGAGGTCGTGCCCACCAGGATGGGCCGGCCGGTCTGGTGGACGCGCTTGATCTCGTTGATGATGGCCTGGTCTTTGGCCGGGCCGGTGCCATAGACCTGATCGGCGAAGTCGACGCGCTTGTAGTAGACCGGCTCGCCCGACTGCGGCTTGACGTAGACCACGGCTTCCGCGCCGTCCACCTTGTCGCGCCGCGTCTCCAGCCCCATCTGGCCGGTGTCGATGATGTACTCGACGTTGGTCGGCAGCGGCGTGACGCCCAACTCGTAGATCTTCTCAAACTCCTCGGCGTCGGTCAGGGCCGTACCGGTCATGCCGGCCAGCTTGTCATA
This sequence comes from Promineifilum sp., assembly GCA_019695075.1. Classification (GTDB taxonomy): domain Bacteria; phylum Chloroflexota; class Anaerolineae; order Promineifilales; family Promineifilaceae; genus Promineifilum. The sequence goes on from JAIBAS010000333.1 coordinate 9,308, forward strand.
GAGGCGGAAGTAGTTCTGCAGGGTGATGGTCGCCACCGTGACCGTCTCGCGCTGGACATCGACGCCTTCCTTGGCCTCGATGGCTTCGTGCAGGCCGTCGGAGTAGCGCCGGCCGGGCATGAGGCGGCCGGTGAAGTCATCGACGATGATGACCTCGTCTCCCTGGACGACGTAGTCCACGTCGCGCTTGTAGAGGTATTGGGCGCGCAGGGCGTTGTCGAGATAGTAGGTCAGGTGGTAGAAGCGCGGGTCATAGAGGCTGTCGCCCGCGTCGGGGTCCATCTCCTCGATGCGCTTCTCGACCTCGCTCAGGCCGATCTCCGTCAGGCTGATGCTGCGGCTCTTCTCGTCGATGTCGTAGTGGCCGTTGGGGTCGTCGTCTTCGTCGGCCGTGTTGGGGCGCAGCCGGCGGACGTACTCGGCAAAGCGGGTGTAGTCCTTGCTGCTGCGCGCCGCCGGGCCGGAGATGATCAGCGGCGTCCGCGCCTCGTCGATGAGGATGTTATCGACCTCGTCGATGATGGCGTAATGGAGGCTGCGCTGGACGAGCTGATCCTTGCGCACGGCCATGTTGTCGCGCAGGTAGTCGAAGCCGAACTCGGAGCTAATGCCATAGGTGATGTCGGCCTGGTAGGCCTGCTGGCGGGTACACGGCCGCCAGTGGACAAGCCGTTCGTCCTCCAGTTCCGCGCCGGGGTTGACATACTCCGGGTCGAACAGGGCCGAGAACTGCAACGGGCCGATGACGCCGATGGACAGACCCAGGGCGTGGAAAATCTTGCCCATCCAGCCGCCGTCGCGCCGGGCCAGGTATTCGTTAACCGTGACCAGGTGGACGCCCTGGCCGGCCAGGGCGTTGAGGTATAGCGGCAGCGTGGCCACCAGCGTCTTGCCCTCGCCGGTGCGCATCTCGACGACCTCGCCCTGATGGAGCAACATGCCGCCCATCAACTGCACGTCATAGGGCCGCAGGCCGATGGCCCGCCGCGACGCCTCGCGCACCAGGGCGAAGGCCTCGTCGAGCACGTCGTCCAATTCGGCCCCGCCGGCCACGCGCTCCTTCAGCGCCAGCGAGCGCTCGCGCAGGGCGTCGTCGGACAGCACCGACAATTGCGGCTCCAGCGCGCCGATAGCGGTCACGCTGGGCTTCAGGTTATTGATGATCTTCTTGTTGGCATCGCCTACGATGCTGGTGACAATTCTCTTAAACATGGCGGGGTTTATTATAGCCGATTAGAAACCGGGTTTCTCAGAAGAAACCCGGTTTCTAAGTAATCTACTCGTTGAACAACTCGCCGACGCTGCGCCCCTCGTGCGAGCGGATGATGACCTCGCCCAGCAGGTCGGCCACGGTCAGGATGGTCATGTTGGGCAGGCGGTCTTGCGGGGCAATGGGCAGGGTGTCGGTGGTGATGATCTCCTTGAGGTCAAGGCCCCGGAGCCGGTCGATGGCCGGCGGCGATAGCACGGGGTGGGTGAAGGCCAGATAGACATCGCGCGCACCGTGGGCGCGGACGATCTCGGCCGCCTGCTGGACGGAGCCGGCGGTGTCAACCAGGTCATCGACGATGAGGACATCGCGCCCCGCGACGCTGCCGATGAGCGTCAGCGCCTCGCGCGTGCCGGTGGGGCCGGTGCGGCGCTTCTCGATGAAGGCCAGCGGGAAGCCCAGCGCCTCGGCGTAGTTGCGTCCACCCTTGGCGAAACCCAGGTCGGTGGTGACGACCGTGCCGTTGAGGCCCTTGGCGCGGATGTACTTGCAGATGATGTGTAGCGCCGTCAGCGAGTCGCCAGGAATCTTGTAGAAGCCCTGAATCTGCCCGGCGTGCAGGTCGATGGTCACCCAGCGGTCGGCCCCGGCGACCTCGATCATGTCGGCCAGCAGGCGGGCGGTGATGGGCACGCGCGGCTGGTCTTTCTTGTCGCTCTGGGAGTAGCTCATGTAGGGGGTGACCACCGTCACCCGCCCGGCCGAGTCGCGCTTGAAGCAGTCGATGGCGATCAGCATCTCCATAATGTTGGTGTGGACGGGCTTGGCATGCGTCTGGATCAGGTAGACATCCTGGCCGCGGACGCTGCTGTTGAGGCGGATGAAGATGTTCTCGTTGGGAAACGTGGTGATGTTCCAGCGGCTGAGCCGGATGCCGATGTAGCTGGCCACACGCTGCGCCAATTCGGGACAGGCGGAGCCGGCATAGAGTTTGATGTCGCCGTACATGAGAATGCTCCAGAGTGCTAGATGCCGGACGAACCGGCCAATGGGATCGCCGCGCCGGCCAGGGCCGCAGACGCGCCGGCAAAGAGGCGGTCGGCGGCCGTGTAGGGGTCGAGACGGCGTGCGGCCACGGCGGCGATGAGCGCGTCGCGCTC
>JAIBAS010000523.1 GCA_019695075.1 Promineifilum sp.
CGCCGGGCGCGGGCGTGGCCGGGGGCGTCGTCGCCGCGGTGGCGTTGCCCGCCGGGGCACAGGCCGCGAGCAGTAGCATGGCCACCAGCAAGACGACGGCGAACAAGAAGGAAAGTACAGGATTGCGCATAGTGAACAATAGACTCCCACTCAACCATCCTCAATAAAGATAGCTGCGCTTGGCCGTCTGCGTCAAGCCCGGTGCGTCGCACTTTCTTGAGTGCGTCGCACCTTCTTCGTGAGCGGGGCGGAGAAGAAAGTGCCAGACACTTCGGAAAGTGCCAGGCACTAGGGGCCTTCTCGCAGCCGCCAGACGGCATCCAGCGCCATCAGCGCCGTTAGGTTGTGCATGGCGTGGCCGCGGGTGAAGGCGGTCGGGTCGGTGTAGTCGTGGCTATAGAAGGTCAGCATGTGGGCGGCGTCCTGGTCGAGGCCGCGGCCGGGCAGCGTGTCGGCCACGCGGGCGTAGTCCCACAGGGGCACACGATACTCGGCCGCCAGCGCGCGCAGGATGGCGTTGTTCTCGTCGCTGCCCTCGTGGAAGTCGCCTTTCGTGCCTATGACCGGGATGACGCCGGCGGCGATGGCCGTGTCCAGGATTTGGCGGATGTTGTTGGCGAACAGTTCGGGCACGCCGGCGTCGTTGGTGCCCAGCCGGATGAGCAGGATGCTGGGGTTTTGCAGGCGAATCTCGCAGGCGACCGGCGTCTCGTTGGGCAGACACAGGCCCGGCTCGGCCCAGGCCGGGTCGTTGGCCGTCCAGGCGTGCAGGCCGATACGCACGGCGACACTGTCCCGCGCGTGGGAGCCGCGGAACTGGTCGATGACCGGTTGCAGGCTGGCGTAGTCGCCCAGGTTATAGCCGCCTTCGTCGAAGCGGGTCATGAAGTGGGGGTTCTCAATGGTGCTGTCGCCCACCTTGGCGTAGGCATTGGGGTTGCGGCCGAGGGCCTGGCCGGTGGCGTAGATCTCGCGGACGTGGGCGACGACCTCCGGTGGCATGACGACGATGACTTCGAAAGGGACGCCGTTGACGGACAGCGGTTGCGGCGGGGCGAGGGCGGGCGTAGGCGGGATAGGCGTCGCCGAGGGCACAGCCGCGACCGAGGCCAGCGGCCAGCTTGTCGCTGCGGCCTGGCCGCCGCTGCCGGTGATAACAGTGCTCTCAGCGGCGGCAACACCCTGCGACACGGCAAGGAGCGCCATGGTGGGCGTTGGCTGGTGGCCGGTGGCGACCACCGGGGGCGTGGGCGCTACTGGTTGGCCGGCCACGGGCGGCGTGGGCACGACTGACGGCGTGGGCACGACTGACGGCGTGGGCACGACCGGGGGCGTGGGGACAACGCCGCTATAGGTCGGCAACGGCCGGGGCGGGAGGACCGCGACGGCGGCCGATTGGCGCGGGCGCGGTTGCCAGACCAGGAAGGCCAATAACCCAACGGCCAATAGCCCTAGCAGCAACTGGAGGATGCGGAGGATATTGCGGGCCACGGCGCTTTATTAAGCGGCGCTTTGCTTAGCGGCGCGTTACTCGGCCGTGGCCTATAAGGGAGCGTTGAGAGACAGCGGGCGCTGCGCCGGCCAATGGCCACGCGCAAGGGGAGAGCAGATTCATTGGTGCGATGTTCATGTTCGGCTAGAATCTCCCTACAGGCAAGTCAAGTCTACTCAGTTTCCCCGTCAAAGCAATGCGGACTTATCACAGGAGCAAACCATGAAGATCGGAGTCGTTGGTTGCGGGTTTGTCGGCTCGACGGCCGCTTATGCGATGGTGATGAACGGCGTCGGCCGCGAGCTGGTGCTGGTTGACCTGAATCGCAAGCGGGCCGAGGCCGAGGCGGCCGACATTCTCCACGCCGTGCCCTTTGCCCATAACCTGAACGTCCATGCCGGCGACTATGCCGACTTGCGCGGCGCGCGCGTGGTCATCATGGCCGCCGGCGTCAACCAGAAGCCGGGCGAGACGCGCATCCAACTGCTGGAGCGTAACTCGGCCGTCTTCCACTCGGTCATCCCCCAGATCTACGACAACGCGCCGGAGGCCATTGTCATCGTGGCCACCAACCCGGTGGACGTGATGACCCACGTGACGGCCGAGATCGCCGCCGGCTATGGCATCCCGTCGTCGCGGGTCATCGGCTCCGGCACGACGCTGGACACGGCCCGCTTCCGCTCGCTGATGAGTCAATTCCTGGGCGTCGACTCGACCCATGTCCACTCCTACGTCATCGGCGAGCACGGCGATTCGGAGGTGCTGGTCTGGTCGCTGACCAACGTCGGCAACATGCCTCTCAACGACTTCCTGGCCATGCGCGGGCTGACGCTGGACGGCGGCAAGCGCGAGGAGATCGACTCCGGCGTGCGCCGCGCCGCCTATGCCATCATCGAAGGCAAGACGGCCACGTATTACGGCATCGGCAGCGCCCTGGCGCGCATCACGCGCAACATCCTGTCCGACCGGCGGTCGATCATGACCGTCTGCACGCCGACGGACAACATCGCCGGCGTCTACGATGTGACCGTGTCGCTGCCGCGGCTGGTGGGCGGCGACGGCGTGCTGGAGACGTACCACCTGCCGCTCAACGCCGAGGAGGGGGTGGCGCTCCACCGCAGCGCCGCGCTGATCCGTGGCCTGATTGACGAGGTCGAGCGCGCCTAGCGCCCGCCTCAGGAGAGTGTTGCTGTGGCTGAAGCTGAAGATGGCGTCGTTTTTCAACCCTCGCCCTATGACCCGCCGCTGGGCTACGCGAGCTTCGAGGCGATCATGCGCGATCGGCCGGCGGCGCGCTACTTCGATACGAACCGGGTGTCGTTTCCGATTGAGGAGGCCGGCGTGCTGAAGCGCCAGGTAGTTGAACACCCCGCGACCGGCATGCCGGAACTGCGCTTTGCCGCCGGGCGCATCCAGCTTCATACTCACGATGGCGACCAGATCGAGCTGTTCACCTTTGGCGGCGAGGCCACGGCGACGACGAGCGGCGACACGACGGTCTGCCGGGCGCGCTCGGACGCGCCCATCCTGCCTCTCAGCGATGACCCCAACGACCCGCTGGCCATTCTGGAGAGCGAGTTGGAGGTGATGTTGGCCGAAGGGCGCGCCCGTTGGGGCGGACAGGAGTATGCCCACCTGGACCGGCTGGGCCACGTCCCGCCGATGACCCTCTTTGTCGCCTTCCTGGCGGCGCTGGAGGAGCGTTTGGACCGGCTGGCCCATGTGGAGAGCGACATGCGCGCGACGCTACACTTCGCCCGCGGCGTCCGCGAGATCGTGCAGCGCGCCGGCGATTGGCCCGACGTTGTGCCGCGCTGGGATGAGTTGATCTAGGCGACGCGACCGGCCGTAGCACAGCCTGTTAGGACATTAACAAATTAATCTCCATATTGGTTCAGTTCGTCGCGCGAGAGTAGGCCGATGAAGAACAGCAAGTAGTGCGAACCGGAACGGAAGCGGTCGAGCCAACGGGTAACAGCCT
>JAIBAS010000001.1 GCA_019695075.1 Promineifilum sp.
CGCCCAGACCAGCGGCGGGCAGGTCGGCCGCGGCGCGTGGCTGAGCGACACGGCCGTCATCCTGGCGCTGAGCGACGGCGGCGCGCCGGGCCTCTACGCTGTGACGCTCGACGGGGCGCGCCAATTGCTCGCGCCACTGACGACCGTGGCCGCGCCGCTCGATGTGTGGTTGCCCTGAGAAAAAGGGACGCTCCCCCTGTCCTGCGAAACAGGGGGAGCTTCAGAGAGGGGATGTAGCCTGCGAGACGACTTGGGTTACGGCCGGGTCAGGCTCGACGTCGGCCGGTCGGTAATTCGCGTTTATTTCCGGCGCAGAAAGGCCGGTACTTCCAGATTGCCGGGTGTGAAGCGCAGCGGCTCTTCCGCGACCGGTGGCTCCACGCGCGCGGCTGGTTGGGCCAACTTGCTCTGGCGCTCGGCGTTGCGCACCTGGCGGGCGGCTGTCTCGAAGAGACCTGAGTCACTGCTCTGCATCATGTGCCGATGCAGTTGCGCCTGGTCGAAGTTCGTGGCGATGACGGTGATGCGCACTTCGTCGCCCATGTTCTCGTCGATGACCGCGCCGAAGATGACATTGGCCTCGGGATGGATGGTTTCGCGGATGATCTCGGCCGCCTGGTTGACCTCGTAGAGGCTCAGCGTCGTGCCGCCGGTGATGTTGAACAGGATGCCCTTCGCGCCGTCGATGGTCACGTCGAGAAGCCGGGAACTAATGGCTTGCTCGGCGGCCAGTCGGGCGCGCTCCTCGCCCGTGCCCCGGCCGACAGCCATCAGCGCCGCGCCGCCCTGGGTCATGATCGTCTTGACGTCGGCGAAGTCGAGGTTGATCAGGCCGGGCACGGTGATCAGCTCGGTGATGCCCTGTATGCCCTGCCGCAGCACGTCGTCGGCCAACTGGAAGGACTCTTGCAGCGACATGCGCTTGTCGGTGATGTCCAGCAGCCGGTCGTTGGGAATGACGATGAGCGTATCGACGAACTGCTCCAGCTCCTGGATGCCTTGCTCGGCCGATTGCGCCCGCCGGCTGCCCTCGAAGTGGAACGGGCGGGTGACGACGCCGATGGTCAGCGCGCCCATCTCACGAGCCACGCGGGCCACGACCGGCGCCGCGCCTGTGCCCGTGCCCCCGCCCATGCCGGCGGTGACGAAAACCATGTCAGCCCCTTGCAGCACCGACTGAATTTCGTCGATGGACTCGTTAGCCGCTTTCTCCCCCTGGTTGGAGAAGCCCCCGGCCCCCAGGCCGCGCGTCAGTTTGTCGCCGATGCGCACCCGGACCGGCGCGTTGGATAGAGACAGCGCCTGGTTGTCCGTGTTGAGAGCGACGAAATCGACGCCCGCGACACCTTCCGCGATCATGCGATTGACCGCGTTACTCCCTGCACCTCCGACACCGACGACACGGATGCTGGCGGCGCTATCCGTATTCGTGTTACGTTGCATCCTTTTTCCCCTTGGTTAGAACGGTGTGAGCCGAGGGGTTGTGACCTTTTGCCCTGTCTCAGAACAGCGTCGCCTTGTTGCCCGGGCGGCCATCATAACCGCTGGCGAACTGCTCCAGGACGGATTTCTCAACCAGCCACTTGTTCCCGAACTTGATGGCCGGTAGCTTGCCGTCCCGGATAAGGCGGCGAACTGATTCCGGGTGAATCCCCAACCTCTTGCTCACTTGATCAACATCAGCATAGTTTTCCAGTAAGGTGTCTTTATTCATAGCTATCTCCGCTGATGACCGGCGACTCGTCTTCCCTTTGAACCGCTCTGTTTCATCATGCGGGATATTACAACATATTGCAACAATACAACAGTATTTGGGCTAAGTCAATGGTACTAAGGCACGCCGCCAAAGTTTTTACATAAGGTCATTTGACCGGCCACATGTGGGGGGCAAATGACTCGCCCTGCCGGGTCAAGGAGAAGTGACGGCAAATGTAGACGTGTCAGGCTGAACGACCAAGAGGATCGGCTAGTCGAGCAGCAACCCGCAGATCGACACCAGCGACGTATCGTGGTTGTCGGCCGGGCAGTGCTGGTAGGCCACGCGGCTGCCCGTCGTCGGCCCCAGCAGGCTGAGCATGAGGTAAAGGGGCGAAAAGCCGCAGATGCGATTGCCGTCCTCGACGGCGGCGATGCGGCGGTAGAAGTCGGCCGCGTCGCCGGCCATGACCGCGCTCATGAGGGCCTCGTCGGCGACGCGCAGTTGCGACCGGCGCTCGGCGTCCATGCCGAAGATGTCGCCGAACGCCGGGCCGACGTGGGCCAGGTCAACGGAACCGACGGCCAGGACGCGCCGGCCGGCCGTCTCGCGCCGCAGCGTCTCCAGGAAGCGGTTGAAACGCGGCTCGCCGGAGGGGTGGCTGCCGGCGGTGATGAAGTGGTGGAAGGAGCCGACCAAGATGGGCACCATCGGGCAGGGGGCCACGCCCGCCTCGCGGAAGATATGATGCAGCCAGACGGCTGACAGTTCGACCGAGTGCTCCTGGCGGTGGTTTAGCTCCTCGGCGTAGGCCGCCTCCGGCCCCAGCGCCTCGGCCAGGCGGTCGATTAGCTCGCCATCGGTGGGCAGGACGCCGAAGGGCGTGGCGTAGGGCAGTGGCGTCAGGGTGATGCTGGCCGGGCCGCCGTAGTGGTCGGTGCCGAAGATGAGGACGAGGTCGGCGGCCAGCACGGCTGGCGCCGCCCGCCGCCACACCTGGGCATAGACCGGGCCGCCGCGCGGATAGTCAATGTGGGGCGAGACGATGCCATGCCCCTGCCACTCATCGACGGCCGCGCTGTCGCCGTCGCCGTAGCCGCGCAGCAGGGCGGCCAGTTCGGCCGGCGCGGCCGGATAGCTCAGGCCGGCCAGAGCCGGCGGGCGATAGGGCTGGGCGCGGTAGACGGCGAGTAGCTCCTGCCGGCGGCGTTCATAGCGGCTGTTTTGCAGCAGGTAGGCGGCGTCAAGTTGGGCCAGCGCCTCGCTGATGATGTCGAAGGGTACGGGCACGCCCAGGTGCTCGCTGAGGGCGCTCTGAATCTGGCGCGGGCCGCGCGTGCCGTCGCACAGCGGCAGCATCTGGGCCAACGCGGCCGGGAAGAGCAGCTGCCGCTCGCCGAGTTGCCACGGGTCGCGCAGCAGCCACATCGACTCGCCATATTGCTGCACGGGTTGGAAGTCGAGCAACCGCAGGCGGGGGTTCGTCTGGGGCGGTGTCTGCTGGTCAGGCACGAGGGCTGGTCCTGCGCGGGTCTTACGGGCAGTTGGCCGAGCTGGCCGCGCCCGCGACGAGTTCGATGAGCGGTTGGAGCGGGCCACAGTAGAGCAGACGGCCCTGGTCATAGGCATCGAGAATCAGGAAGGTACCGGCGCAGACCAGCAACAGGGCGATGAGCAAGCCGCAGCCGATCAGCAGCCCCCGGCCGCGGCGCGGCGCGGCCGGATAGCTGGGCGGGTAGATGGGCGGGGGCGGCGCGGCCGCCGG
>JAIBAS010000418.1 GCA_019695075.1 Promineifilum sp.
GGCAGGTTCGACGTCACCGCCTGCTTGATCCAGGCGCGGAACTTGGCCGCGCCGCGCTCGCCGCCGCCGGCGCGGGCCTTGGCCTGCCGCTCGCTCAACTCATCCACCAGCGCCAGCATGGCGGCGCGGTTGGCGGCGAAGTTGTCGGAGTGCGTAGAGAGAATAGATTTGAGAACGTGCATTGTCCAAGTACTCGGTCTTAACCGCTAAACGTTTGCGCTTGATCTCGAAAGTATTCGCAGTAAACGTTTGAGAAGTACAACCTGTGCCTGTACAAGCTCATCATCCAACTCTGTTGCTCTGCGTGTTTCGACAAGTGGGTGAATGAGGTTGCGATAGTCACGCAGAATATCGGCCTGGCGTTTTGTATCTTCATCGATTAGCTTACACAAGTGGGCTACAGCTATGAGTTCCCAAAGCTTCCAATCTTCTATTTGCTTCTGGCTTTTGGGGAATTGGCGCGAATAGGTTGCTACAGCATTTAGTTCAATATCTTTCAATACTGACACCAGCGTTGCTTCCATAATTGAGCCACACAAGATTAGTGCACTCTTTCGGGCGTTGATGTCAATAAGCTTAGATAGCTCTTGATAATCTCGTGCTAGTAGCACCCTCAAATCCAAAGACGTGATGAAGTCCCAAGTTTGTTCGGGTAAGTTAGAGCTAGGAGAAATCTGTAACAACTCAGCTTCAATGAGAAGCGCCCTTGCAGCCTGTATGTTTTTAAGTGCTTCCTGGAGGTCTTCAATATCGGCACTAAACATCACAATGGCGAGTGCGCTCCTTTCCGTTTTTTCATCTGCAAGTACAGAGGCGGTAGAAGTGGCATACGTAAGGATGCCGTCATCTAGTTGAGCATGCATACGTTCTAGTCTACGTATCGAGGTACGAATATCTATAGTCTCTTTTATAGGCTGCCAATTAAGGAAGCGTACTAATATAGAGGCGTTGCGAGTAGAGAGGTATTGCAGTGATTTTCTAATAGCTAAGCATTGCTTCCGACAATCATCTAGGAGATCAGTATATCTTTTTAATTCTACAAATATTGCAAGTCCGGTATCAGTGCCTGCCTTTCCTACGGAAATTGCTTGGTGCGTTAATGAGGAATCTAACCTGCTTAAACGCTTGATTGCCTCGTCCAATTCGAACATGGCACTGGCGAGCCCGCTTTGAAGTAAGTACTTGTCTGCTGGCATGTGTCTACTACCCTACATGACGTCAAACTCATCACGATAGTGGCGTGTGAAGGTAGTCATATCACGAAAAGGCAGTTCGAGTATGAGGCCTAGTCTTGTTTCCTAGAGCAGTTCCTTATGATTGTGATAACTTTTTCGATTTGCGGTTCCTCGCCAGGTTCCCACCCGTGATACTCGCGCCGAATTTCCTCTAGCGCGGCGAGACGGGCGCCGGGTGGTTGGGATAGCCAGTATTCAAGGTCGGAGCCTTGCTCGCTGATGCGCATCTTGTGATAGACGATGGCGATTTGTCTTGGCTTGTCCATAATTTCCTTACGCCACATAGGGCTGGATTGCGTCAATTACCTCGGCTTCTTCCTGCTGAGCGTGATACAAGTCCCACCGCAATTGCAGGTTCATCCAGAACCCGGCCGACATGCCGAAGAAACGTGCCAACCGCAGCGCCGTGGCCGGTGTGACGCCGCGCTTGCCATTGATGATCTCATTGATGCGCTGGTAAGGAACGTGTATCGCTTCGGCCAACTCACGTTGCGTGAGATTCATGGGCGTCAAGAACTCCTCCAACAACATCTCGCCAGGGTGGGTAGGCAATCGCCCGGAAGGTAGACGAATCACGGCTTTACCAGTAAATGGACTAATTCCTAGACTAACTCCATGAACACCTCTGGGTGCTGATCTGCAATTCTCAAAAGTGACTTGGCTGGGCCACTCGGCTCCCGACGGCCCTGCTCCCAGTCCTGGATAGTTCGCACACTGACACCCATCAGCCCAGCAAATGCGGCTTGCGACAGCTTCAGACGACTTCGTATTTCCTCGGGGGGAGCGTGATGTTTCAATTCACGCATCCGTAAGCCCTGAATTTCGCCACGTTTAAATGCTTTGATCTCTCGAATACCTTCGAGAATTTCAAGGCCGATATCACGCTCAGTCATGTCCGATTTCCTCCGCGATCTGTTTCAGAATATGGGAAGATATGTTCTCGCGCTCGTTCTTGCTATACATGGTGAGCAACCAGATTTCATCTTTTGACACACGCCAGTAATAAATCACTCGCAACCCTCCGCTTTTGCCTCGGCTGGTCATTGCCCAACGCAGCTTTCTGACACCACCTGTACCTTGTACGACTTGGCCTGCATCTGGACGCTCTAGTAGAAACATCTGGAGTCCCAGATACTCGTCGTCAGTTAAATAACCCACGACACGCTTGGTGAAGGCCGAAGTCTCAATGAAGACCATAGAACCACCTCAGTAATTATACGGCATTGCCGTATATCTTGTCAACCATGCTTGTGCTTGTGGGTGCGATTACTGATGGTGTATGGCAAGAGAGAATCTTTCCTTGGGGCAAGGCGTCTCAGCCTGGTTCTTACACCAGAAGTAATCGCACCTTGTGCTTGTGGTCTATCACCTAATGTAATTGTAGCATCTCCCGCGCCTCCCCCACCGACGCCACCTCGCCGCCCACCAACCGCACCAACTCCGCCGCCCGCGCCACCAACTCGCCGTTCGACCGCGCCAGTTGCCCCGGCGCGACGTAGAGGTTGTCCTCCAGCCCGACGCGGACGTTGCCGCCCAGGGTGACGGCCGCGGCTGCCAGTGGCCACTGCCGCGCGCCGATGCCGATGACCTGCCAGTGCGCCCCGGCCGGCAGGTTGTCCACCTGCTGCACCAGGTGCTTGGTCGTGCCGGGGATGCCGCCCAGGACGCCCATGATCAGGCTGAACTGGTAGGGCGGACGCAGCAGCCCCATGTCGATCAGCGGTGTGGCGTTGTGGATGTGGCCGGTGTCGAAGCACTCCATCTCCGGCCGCGTGCCGGCGTCGGTCATCACTTCCAGAAAATAGATGATGTCGCCGAAGGGGTTGGCGAAAACGTGGTCGTGGTAGAAGGCCTTGTTCTTGGCCGAGTAGATGGCGTAGTTCATGCTGCCCATGTTGAGCGCGGCCATGTCGGGGCGCAGGGCGGCGATGTGGGCGACGCGCTCCTCGCGGCCGACGCCGACCGCGCCGGTGGAGTAGTTGATGATCACGTCCGGGCATTCGCGGCGGACGGCGGCGTCGATGCGGGCGTAGGTGTCCACGTCATAGGCGGGGCGGCCGTCGTCCTGCCGGGCGTGGATGTGGACGATGCTGGCCCCGGCCGCAACGCTGCGTCGCGCCTCGGCAGCGATCTCGTCCGGGGTGTAGGGGATGGCCGGCGATTGGGCGCGCGTGGTCAGGACGCCGGTCAGGGCGGCAGTGAGGATGGTCTTGGACATGGCGTTCTTCCTTGGCCTCGATTCATTCACAACCTAACAGCAGTTCAAAACTGTCTGAACAGAGGTGATTGATCCGACCTGTGGCTAATGTTATGGTATTTCCCCAGAGGAACAACCTATGTCATATGTGATTGATGAACGCCTGACGCCCCTATATGTGATCAACATCTACGATGAGCACATGCCCTTTGAAAGGACAAAACAGTTGTTTGCCGAAGTCGACAAACTGCTGGCCCGCGAGGGCAAGTTCGGGGTGGTGATGCACTATAAATTCGACGAAGCGCACCCGGAGAACGATGAGTTCGACAAAGAGTTCGACGGAAACCTCGACGACGACGATCACCACCACGACCACAAGCACAAACACGAGCCGGGCGCGGCCAAATATCAAAAGGCGTGGCTGAGCGCCAACCGCGACCGCTTCGCCCAGGATTGTGTCGGTATGGCCATCGTCAGCGCCAACAGCAAGTTCGTCACCTTCTACGCGCCGCTGGCCAACAAGATCATGAGCCGCATGTACCGTTGCCCCGGCGCGATGTTCGGCGACCTGGACAAGGCGATGGCGTGGGTTCAGGTCAGGTTGCCTCAGCCGGTCGAGTAACCCGGCGGCACACCCTATGACCTGACCCGCTGTGCCAGCGCCGACGTGAGCCGCCGCAGCGCCTCCGACCGGTCGTCGGGGGCCAGTTGCACCTCGATGATCTGGAACGTGCTCCGGTCGTCGCGGGCGGCCAGCAGCGCGGTTTCCAGTTCGTCCTCGGTGGCGGCGACGTGGCCGCGGCCCGCGCCCAGCACGCGCGGCACATCGCTGTAGCGCCAGTTGAGGATGTCGTTGAAGCGGCCATCGAGCATCGGCCGCTCTGTCCCATAGCCGCCGTTGTTCAGCACCATCACGATGGGCGTCAACCCGAAGCGGGCCACGGTCGATAGCTCCATGCCGGTCATCTGGAACGCGCCGTCGCCGACGAGCACCAGTGGACGCAGGTCGGGCCGGGCCAGTTGCACGCCGATGGCCGCGGGCACGGCATAGCCCAACGAGGTGTAGTAGGCCGGCGAACTGAACTCCGACGCGCAGTGGATGGTCATGTCGATGCCGGCGAACATGGCGTCGCCGGGGTCGGCCAGGACGGCCGTGCTGTCGTCGAGGAACTGGTTGATGCGCTCGAACAGGTAGCGCACGGTTAGCGGCTTGTCGGGCACGGGGAAGCACTCCGGCGGCGTGGGCGGGTGAGGGATGGCGGCGGGGGCGCGCCGGTCGGGTTTGGCGGCGATGAGCGCCGGCAGGAAGTCGCCCAGGGTAATCTCGTCGTAGGTGTGGTAGCGGATGGACAGACGCTCGCTGGTGGCGTTGATGATTCGGGACGGGTCAAGCCGGGCAGTGAAGACGCCCAGGTTCACGTCGGTCAGGAAGACGCCGAGCAGGATGAGGCAATCGCTGCTCTCGATGTACTCCGTCACTTCCTGCCGGCCCATCGCGCCTTCGTAGACGCCCAGGTAGAGCGGGTGGTCTTCGCGCACGACCGACTTGCTGAGGATGGTGGCCGCCACGGGCAGGCGGCTGCCGTTCACCAGGCGCATCAGTTCGTCTTGCAAGCCGAAGCGCTGGATCTCGACGCCGGCCAGAACGACCGGCCGTTCGGCGGCGTTGATGCGCGCCAGCGCCTCGGCCACGGCTTCGCGCAGGGCGATCGGCTCCGGCTCCGGCGACGGCGGCGCGGGATGTGGCTCCTCAACAATGGGCGCGTTGGCCATGTCGCGCGGCAGTTCGATGTAGACCGGCCGCTTGGCGTGAACGGCGGCGCTCAGCACGCGGTCGATCTCGCGCGCGGCCGTGCGTGGGTTGTCCAGCACCGTGGCGGCCTCGGTCAGTTGCTCGAAGACCTTAAACTGCGTGTCGAAGTCGCGCACTTTGTGGTGCAGCAACGGGTTGCGCTGGCGCTCATTCAGGCCCGGCGCGCCGCTGATGACGACCACCGGCGACTTCTCGGCGTAGGCCTGGGCGGTGGTGTTGGCCACCTTCAGCCCGCCGACGCAATAGGTGATGCAGACCACGCCCAGGCCGTTGAACCGCGCGTAGGCGTCGGCGGCAAAGCCCGCGCCCTGCTCGTCGCAGGTGTTGATGAACTCCAGCGGGCTGTCCTCCAATGCCTTGCAGAAGCCGAGGACGTAATCGCCGGGCACGCCGAAGACGTGGCCGACGCCGAGGTCTTGGAGGCGGTGGATGAGGTAGGCGCTGATTGTCGTTGCGGACACGATTATCTCCTGGGTCTGGATTTTCTCCCGCGCAAAATGATACCTGAATCCGGGTACGCCTGATAGCTTAAGGCTCGGCAAGTTCCCACGGGCGAACGAACAACTGAACGACCAGATCAATTCTCGCAAGAGTGGCACGACGGTGGCAATTTGGTATCATCTCGTCCCTTGCAGGAATCAGTCGCCGTTACCATCTGTCAGCCAATAAGGAGAACGACCCATGACCGACTTTCACCTATTCACCAAAGATGCCCTCCTCGATGAAATCGGCCGCGCCTGGGACGAACTGAACCATGCGCTGGATGATCTGACCCCGGAGCAGATGTCCGGCCCGACCGACGCCAACGGTTGGCGCGTGCAAGACCACCTCAGCCACATGGGCGCGTGGCACAATTGGGCGCGCTTGCGGCCGCAGGGGCGGCCGACGTGGGAGGGACTGGGCATTACCGAGGCCGACGTTAGCAGCGGCGACACCGACACGGCCAACGCCGCCATCCGTGCTCGTCACGCGGCCAAGACCCCGGCCGAGGCCCGCGCTTTCCTGACCGAGACCCACGACCTGCTCCTGGCGCACATAGCCGGGCTGGACGAATCTGTCCTGCCGCTCCCCTTCCGCGCCCTCGGCCCCGACGAGCCGGCCGACCGCGTGATCCCACCCGTGTCTCATATTGTCTATGAATCAACGGCCGGCCACTACCGCGAGCATCTGGGGTGGTTGCGGTCGTATGCGTTTGGCGCGGGCGATTAGGGTGTATATGCAGAGTAGCGCTGACCATGCTAAAGCCGCGGGGCTAGTCGACGGCGGCCCCTGAACGGGCCTTTAGAGCGGAACGAGCGTTGCCTCAGCCGGCCTCGGCCGGCGTTGTTGCGTAGCCCGATTGCCTTTAGGCCCGGGCGGCCGCCGTCTCCGTCTATTACCGCAAGACGAGAACAACTGTCAGCAAGAAGATCAACTCGGCCGCAATGCCATAGGTGATGCGCCGCCGCGTATTGGTGGTGGTCTTCACGTCCATCATCTGCTGCATCATGTAAAAGGTGACGTTGATCGATTGGTGAAGCCCGATGACCAGCCACAGCGAGCCGGTTCGAGCCAGCGCGTAGGCCAGCGTCAGGCCGACAAAGGGCAGATAGAACCAATCCGTGACGGGTTTCGTTGCCAGCCTGATGATGTGATTGAGCACATAGAGCAGGGCGGAAAGGGTCACAAAAGCGATCAGGGGTTGATCGCGCATGAAGTGGAAGACGTAGCCTCGTGTGAGCAGGTCTTCCGCGGTCGCGGCCGGAAAGTTGGCGAAGAGGATCCAAAGGAAATGGCGTATCAGGTGGGCGGCGTCAAAGTGAAAGTTGGCGACTTGTCTGACTTGAAAATAAATCCCAATCCTCTCCAGCACCGCTTGCACCGCCATTCCCAATACCAGCCCTAAGCCATAGTAAGCCCACCAATTCGACTCAAACCCCAACCCAAAAGCCGCCAGGCCATTCAGCCCCAGGAGATAGGCAACAACGGCCACCACCACAATCGTCAGAACAAACAGGACAAAGATTGAGAGTGGTTTGGGCGGGATCGAGAGGATATCCTGCCCGTTGGCCTCGGCAGTCTGGTAAATCAGGAATATCGCTAAATAGCCTACCAGTATGGCCAAAGCCGTAGCCATAAAAGCCCTCGAGATAGTGTAACTTTCTTTCTGTAATTTGGTGGCGAGGTAGGCCACGATGTACCCTTCGGTTATCACCAAACAACCAAGGAGCGACATCATGACCTACCAAACGGATTGTACCTTACCAGATGCATTGTTGGAACAGATCGCCGAGCAAGGGCTGGGCATCCTGCCGGAGTTGGTGCGCATCGTCGTCAACACGGCGATGCAGGCCGAGCGGGAAGCCTACCTGGGCGCGGCGGCCTACGAGCGGACGGACAGTCGGCGCGGACACTCTCAACGGCTATAAGCCCAAGGCTGAATTCGCGATATTCGATTGTTAACGAGGCCAATTCCAAATTCATGAAAGTGCCGGTTATTTAAGTTACAGTGTACTTAATATCTGCCCAATTTACCCAATCGGCGGATAATACCTCATGACCTACTACGCCCAGACGATGCCCGGCGTCGAAGAGATCGCCTGGCTGGAGATTCGCGACCGGCTGAAGAACGCCCACTTCCAACGCTACCTCTTCGCCAAGGAGCAGAACGGTATCGTGGTCTTCGACTATGCCGGCCCGGCGCCCGACCTGCTGCGGCTGCGCACGACCGAGGATGTCTTCAGCCAGATCGCCTTCACCGACGACTTGACCCGGTTGCGGCGCGACCTGCGGGCCATCGGCGAACTGGTGGAGAAGTCGGAGAGCGTCGGCCGAGCGGTCAACGACTACCTGCGCATCCGCCGCTTCAGCGCCCCGCCGACCTTTCGCGTCATCAGCCGGCAGTATGGCAAGTTCGAGTACACGCGCAAGGAACTGACGGCCACGCTGTGGCGCGCCCTCAAGGCCCGCTATCCACGCTGGACGCCGGTGGCCGACGACGCCCAGGTGGAGTTCTGGGCCAACGAACTCGGCTCACAATTCCTGCTCGGCGCGCGCCTCAGCGACCGGACAATGCGCCACCGCTTCGAGCGCAAGGTGGAGTTGCCGGCAGCGTTGCGGCCGTCAGTTGCCGCGGCGATGGTGCTGCTGACCGAGCCGCGGCCGGACGACGTCTTCCTCGACCCGATGGCCGGCAGCGGGACGATCCTCTACGAGCGGATGCAGGCCGGGCCAACCGCGCGCCTGCTGGGCGGCGACATTGACCCGGAGCGAGTGGACGCGGCGCGGAAGAACGTACGCGGCAGCCGCCGCAAGCCGGGCGCGGGCGACACGTCACAGCCCGATATCCGCCAGTGGGACGCGCGGCAGCTGCCGCTGGACACGGCCTCGGTTGATAAGGTGGCGACGAACCTGCCGTTCGGCAAGCAGTTGGGGCGAGACGTGCCGCCGGCGCGTCTCTACCCGGCCGTGCTGGCCGAGCTGGAGCGGGTCGTCCGACCGGGCGGGCGGATTGTGCTGCTGAGCAGCGAGTTTGACCTGATCAAGGAGACCGTCCGCCAGCGGCCGCGGCTGCGCATCACGACGGGGTATTCGGTGGCGGTGTTGGGGACGTGGGGGCGAATTTATATTGTCGATGTGGGGTAGGGTGCACGATTAACCTTCTTTCTGGGGCCGATCTATATGAATGCGCGCGACTGCCGGACGGCCCCCCTTTCGCCGCCCCTGCCCCGTCCTGCTAGAATCGCCCCATGCTCGCCCCGTCCGACCGATCCGACCGCCTCATCGCCCTGGCTCTCTTCGTCGCCCTGGCGGCCGTCTACTTCCTGACCCTCGCCGGCATCACCAGCAGCAACGACGGCAGCCACTACGCCCTGCTGCGGACGATGGCCGACAACCGCGCCTTCGCCCTGATGCAGTTCGACGACTTCGCCGAGGGCAATGACATTGCCATCACGCCCGACGGCCGTCTGTTCAGCGACCGGCCGCCGGGCACCGCCGTGGCCGCGCTGCCGTTCTATTGGCTGGGTGGGCTGCTGACGGCTACGACCGCCGACGAACGACCGCCGACCGCCGCGAACCCTTCCGACAGCGGTCAGCCGTCAGCCGTCAGCCGTCGGTCTTCACACCCGCTGCCCTCGCGCCACGATGCCGGCAACCCCCGTCTGCCCTATGTGTTGCTATTGCCGGTCTTCGCCGGGGCGGGCACGGCGGCGCTGCTCTTTGGCCTGCTGCGCTATCTGGGCCTGGGCCGCGGCGCGGCGCTGACGGCCGTCGTCTTCTTCGCCCTGGGCACAACCCATTGGAAGTACAGCACCGTCCTCTTCTCCCATGCCCTGTCCGGCTTCCTGGTCGTCCTGTCGGTCTATCTGGCCCTGCTGCTGGCCGAGCGGGAGCTGGCCGGCTGGCGGTGGTATGGGCTATGGGGCTTCGCCCTGGGCGCGGCCGTCGTCGTCGAATACTCCAACGCCCTGCTGCTGCCGCTGCTGGGGCTGTTCTGGCTGTGGCGGAGCTGGCCGCGGGCGGCGCGTCGGCCGCTGACGACGGTTCTGCCGGCGCTGCTGGGGGCGCTGCCGCCGTTGGCCTTCCTGGCCTGGTACAACACAGTCAACTTCGGCCGGCCGTGGACGCTGTCCTATGCCTATGCCGTCAATTACCCGTGGGCCGGCGCGTTCGGCACGACGTTCAACTTCCCGCTGTGGCCGGGGCTGCGGGCGCTGCTGTGGTGGGGCGAGGGCGGCGGCTGGTGTGGCGGGCCGCCGTGCCTCAATCAGGGGCTGTTCCTGCTGTCGCCGCTGTGGTTCGTGGCCCTGCCGGGGCTGGTCGTCTTGCTGCGCCGGCGGCAGGCGGCCTTTCTGCTGCTGGCGGGCGTCTTTGCCGTCTACCTGCTGCTCTTCGCCAAGCACCAGACCGCCCACGGCTTCACCGCCGACGGCCGCTACCTGACGCCCTTCCTCGGCCTGCTCGTTCCGGCGCTGGGCTTTGGCCTCGACTGGCTGTTCGAGCCGCGCCGCGGGCCGGTTTTCCGCGCGGCGGCGGCTCTGGTGGTCTACGGCCTCTTCTTCCTGTCGCTGGCCCGGCAGATGCTCCACATCGGCACGAGCTATAACTACAGCCTCGACCTGGCCCAATTGGCCCTGCCCCTGGCCCGGCCGGAGAACACCGCCTTGGTGCTGCGGGCCGTCTTTCCCAACGCCGCCAACTGGCCGTGGCTGCTGCCGCTGGTGCTCGTGGCCGTCGTCGTGGCCTGGAGGGTAGGGAATAGGGGATAGGGATTAGATTCCAGGGCCGACGGCGGGTGCGTCACGCTTTCTTGAGTGGCCGCTTTGGAAAGCGGGTTGCACCTTCTGGCCGGCGCGGGAAGAAAGTGCCAGGCACTCAAGAAAGTGCCAGGCACTGAGAGGTACTCTCTTCCCTAGCCCCTAATCCCTAATCCCTACTCCCTAATCCCTACTCCCTCTCTTCATTAACCTCCCACTCATGCACCGCCCAGAAATGTGGTATGGCCGCGGACGTGCTGTTAAGATAACGTGTTGATGTGACGGCGCGCTGCGGCGCGCCATGCGGTTGTCGGGCCGCTGCTGCCCCGGCAAGCCGATGTGGTGGAATGGAGAAGAGATTCAACATGCGAAAAACACCCTTGCTGTCGCTCCTGGCGATCTTCGTTCTGTTGGTGGCCGGCGCGACGGCCCTCCCGGCGCGGGCGCAAACCGGCCCGAACCTGCTGGAAAACCCCGGCTTCGAGAACGGCCACTACAGTCAGGACGGCATTCCCCAGATCACCGTGCCCAATGGTTGGCGCATGTACTGGTCGAACGACGAACTCATCTTCGGCGGTGAGTGGGTCACTACCCGGCCGGAGACAGTCGTTTGGAATATCAAAGGCTCGCCGCCGGGCGAGGAGTTCTATTGGAAAGACGGCGCGTACACGATGAAGGTCTTCAACACGTGGGCGCCGATGTGGGCCGCGCTGGCCCAGGATGTTGAGGGGCTGCAAGTCGGCACGAAGTACCGCCTCAGCGTGCCCATCTACATCGATGTTTTCGCCGACTACGAGGGCGGCCAGAAGATCAAGCCGGAGCGCAAGGACATGGCCAAAATCCGCCTGGGCGCGGGGCCGGTCGGGGCTACCTGGCGCGACGAAGCGGCCATCAGCTACAGCGGCTGGTGGACGGGCGACTCCATCCCAGAGTTCTACCAGGCCTACCCGCTATTTGTCTATGACTTCACGGCCACGCAGCCGAACATGACCGTCTACATCGAGATGGCCTCGGCCTATCCCTTCCCGAACAACGGCTTCTTCTTCGACACGCCGTCGCTGGTGTCGTTGGGCGCGGCCCCGGCCGCGGCTGCCCCCGCGGCGA
>JAIBAS010000196.1 GCA_019695075.1 Promineifilum sp.
CGGCCGCGGCCGGCCATCACTCTGCCGGAAGGCGCGGCATTGCGGCGCGTCGCCTGGGCGTTGCTGGCCGGTGGCGGGCTTTTGCTGGCGTTGAGTCTCTGGGCGGGGCGCGTAGTTCCGCCCGGCCAACGGTTGCCGGGTTTCCTGCTGACCCTCATCGGCGGGCTGGCCGCGCTGCTGGGCCTACAGACGCTCGCCCGCGGCCAAGTGGCGGGCTGGTTCGGCCGCCCGCTGGTCCGGCTGGCGAATTTGCTGCGCATCACGCCGGCGCAGGCCGTGCTGCTCTTGCTGGCCCTGCCTTTCGCCTGGCTGACGCGGCAGGCGTCGGGCAATGGCCTGCTGGCCTATAGCGCCACAGTGGCCATCCTCGCCTGGCTGGTGGCCGTCGGCCTGGCCGTGGCCGGCAGCCTGACGCCCCGGGCCGAGCATCCGGCTGAGGCGCGCCGGCCCGTGTTAGGCCTCGATCGCTGGGACATCGTCCTCTCCGTGGGTCTGTTCGTCCTCGCCCTCGCCCTGCGCGCCTACGCCACCGGCCGCTACCCGACGACCTACTCCGGCGACGAAGGCTCGGCCGGCCTGTACGCCGTCGAATTGCTGACCGGCAAGGCCAACAACCTGTTTGGCCTGGGCTGGTTCTCCTTCCCGGCGCTCTACTTCACCGTGCAGAGCGCGGCCATCGCCCTGTTCGGGCAGACGGTGGAGGCTGTCCGGCTGACCTCGGCCGTGGCCGGGGCGCTGACCGTCGTGG
Source organism: Promineifilum sp. (assembly GCA_019695075.1). Classification (GTDB taxonomy): domain Bacteria; phylum Chloroflexota; class Anaerolineae; order Promineifilales; family Promineifilaceae; genus Promineifilum. The sequence goes on from JAIBAS010000196.1 coordinate 749, forward strand.
CCCTCTACTGGCTCGGCCGGGCCATGTTTAACCGCACGACGGCGCTGCTGGCGGCGCTCTACCTGGCCGCGTCCCACTTCCACATCCACATGAGCCGCATCGCCCTCAACAACGTCTGGGATGGACTGTTCGGCACGTTGGCCATTCTGGGCCTGTGGTACGGTTGGAAGACCGGCCGGCGGCTCGGCTTCATCCTCTGCGGGCTGGCGCTGGGGTTGGGGCAGTATTTCTACGTCAGCATCCGCCCGCTGCCGATCCTGTTTCTCATCTGGGCGGCGGTCGCTTTCTGGCGGCAACGGCCGCTGTTCCGCGAGCGCTTTCACGGCCTCGTGCTGGCGACGGTCATCGCTCTGGTCGTCTTCCTGCCGTTAGGGCTGTACTTCGTCGATAAGCCCGATGAATTCCAGGCCCCGATGAACCGCGTGACCATCTTCGGCCCGTGGCTGGAGGCCGAGCTGGCGCGCGGCGAGCGCACGACGGCCGAGATTATCCTCGACAACGCCATCAACGGCGTGCTGGGCTTCACCCACGAGCCATTGCGCCTGCTCTACAATCCCGGCTCGCCGCTGCTGCTGGCCGGGGCAGCGCTGCTGTTCCTGCTGGGCATCCTCTGGGCGTTGCTCAACTTCGACCTGCGTTATCTGTTGCTGTTGTTGCCGCTGCTGGCCGTCGTGGCCTCCAACGCCTTCAGCCAGGACTCGCCCGCCTCCCAGCGCTACGTGCTGGCCATGCCCCTGGTGGCCCTGTTCGTCGCCGTGCCGTTGGGGGAGGCCGCCCTCTGGCTGCGGGCGCAGTATCCGCGCTACCGGACGGCCGTCGTCGTCGCCACCTTCGCCTTGCTGGCGCTGGTGGCCGCCGTCGATATCAACTATTACTTCAATCGCGTCTACACCGGCGGCTATGTCCTCGGCGGGCTGAACACGGAAGTAGCCACGGAGATCGGCTATTACCTGCGCGACAAACAGCCGGCCAACCAGGACGTGTTCTTCTTCGGCTTTCCACGCATGGGCTATTTCAGCCTCTCGACCATCCCCTTCCTGGCTCCGGAGAAGCAGGCCCAGGACGTCATCGAACCGCTGACCGGGCCGGCGGCGCTGCCCGTGCGCGGGCCGACGCTGTTCATCTTCCTGCCCGAACGGCTCAACGAGCTGCCCTTCGTCCAGCAGCAAGTGCCCGGCGGCACGACGCGGGAGTTCCGCAACGACAACGGCGAACTGCTGTTCGTCGTCTACGAGAGCCTTTAGGCCCACGCCGGCGTCTACATCCCGCGCGGCCGTTGCAACTCCGTGCCGAACATCTCGCTGCGCCGGTTGGTCCAGCGGCCGGCGCCGGGGTCGTTGCGCACGTGATCGAGGTAGCCGCCGACGCGGCTGTCGAGCAGGTCGATCTGGTGCAGCAGCACCGCCTCCAGCGTCCGCGGCACGACGGGCGAACCCCACTCCTGTGTGCCGTGGTGCGAGGCGATGAGGTGTTGCAACTCCTGAAGCATGCCGGCCGGGAAATCCAGTTCGGCCGCCGCCCGCTCGATGAGCAGCGCCCCGCGAATGATGTGGCCGACGAGGCGGCCGTCGTCGGAGTGGTCGAAGCCCTCGTCGAGGGCGTAGGCGTCGGCCTTGCCGGCATCGTGCAATAGCACGCCGGCGAGGAGTAAGTCCAAGTTGACATAAGGGTAGTGGCCGGCCAGCAAGCGGGCCACGGCGGCCATGCTCAACGTGTGCTCCAACAGGCCGCCGATGTAGGCGTGGTGCATCCCCCGCGCTGCCGGGGCTGTGGCAAAGCGCTCGGCCACCTCGCCCTCCAGCAGCAGCCGCGCCAGCAGTTCCCGCCACGGCTCGGCCAGGCCCTCGATAGTCGCGCGTAGTTCCGCCCGCATGGTCTCCAGCGGCCGTTGGCTGGCGGGCAGGAAAGCGGTCATGTCGACGTCACCGGCGCGCTCCAGGGCGCTGATGTTGACCTGCAAGGCATCCTTGTAGAGGTTGACCCGGCCGCTGACGGCTACGGCCAGCCCCGGCCGCGCCCAGACATCGACGGCCAGAGGCACGTCCCAGTAGACGCCGGCGATCTGGCCGCTGCGGTCGCGCAACGTGGCCAGCAGAAAAGGGCGGCCGTCTTTGGCCTGCCGCCGGACAACGTCGTGCAGCAGGAACGGCTCGCGCAACAACTCCACGCCCGGTCTCAGATCGATGATAGACATACCTTTACCCATAGTGATTTTGGCTTTTGCCGGCGATGACCTAGAATTGCCCTACTGCGTCACGCGGGCGGCAAGAGTGTTGATTATACCCGGATCGCCCCGCGCGGCGACCGGGAGAGGCGAGGCATGAAGCGCATTATCGTGGGACTTTCGGGGGCCAGTGGAGTTATCTACGGCATTCGCCTGCTGGAGATCTTGCAGGCCTTGCCCGATATCGAGTCGCATCTGGTCATGAGCACGGCCGCGGCCACGACCATCCCCCTGGAGACCGACTACACGCCCGAAGAGGTGCGCGGCCTGGCCACAGTGGATTATCGCTTCAAGGACATCGCCGCGGCCATCTCCTCCGGCTCCTTCCGCACCGACGGCATGATCGTCCTGCCCTGCTCGATGAAGACACTGGCCAACATCGCCTATTCGTTCAGCGACAACCTGCTGACCCGCGCCGCCGACGTCGTCCTGAAGGAACGGCGCAAGCTCGTCCTCTGCCCGCGCGAGACGCCGCTGCACCTGGGCCACCTGCGGGCGATGGTCATGGCCGCCGAACTGGGAGCCTACATCGTCCCGCCCATGCCTGCCTTCTACCACCGGCCGCAGACGCTCGACGACATCATCAATCAGACCGTCAACCGTGTGCTCGACCTGGTTGACGTGACCTTGCCCGAAGACCTCTTCCGCCGCTGGCAGGGCGGGCGCGCCGCGCATGAGTGACGACGCGCGGGCGCGGGCATTGGCCTACGTGGCCGGGCATCACGTCATGACGCTGGCCACGCAAGGGCCGGATGGGCCGTGGGCCGCGGCCGTCTTCTACGCCGCCGATGGCTTCCGGCTGGTCTTCCTCTCCGCCGGGCACACGCGCCACGCCCAGAACATGGCCGCCTTCCCGCGCGTCGCCGCCACGATTCAGGAGGACTACGCCGATTGGCCGGCCATTCAGGGGATTCAACTGGAGGGCACGGTGCGGCAACTGGCCGGCGCGGAGCGAGACGCGGCCATCGACCTGTTCACGGAGCGCTACCCTTTTCTGAAGCGCGCCGTGGCCGCCATCGTCATCGCCCTGCGCCGCGTCAACTGGTATGAACTGCGGCCGGAGCGGCTCTACTTCGTCGATAACAGCCGCGGCTTCGGCCACCGCGACGAGATCACCGGGTTGGGGGCGGGCTGAGGCGGGCGATCACGTGTGCGGCGCGCCGGTCGTGCCGTTCAGGCCGCCGGCCTCCAACCGGGCGAGGACGAATTTGATGTAGGCCCGGTAGCTGAGCTGATCATAGAGCGCCAGCGTGGCCTCGTCCAGGTCGAATGGCTCCGGCAGGGCGCGGATGGCCTCCAGATAGGCCATGTCGCAGCGGATGACGCTTTCCTGATAGAGGCGATCCCCCGCCAGCGCCAGCAGCACCGGCGCGGTGGCCAGCGTCCGCCCCTTGAGCGTGCGCACGACGCCCCCCCGCCGGGCAGCGACGATGAGCGCGTTGATCATGTTGCGCGAGGCCTCGCCCTCTTCGTCGCCGGGGTGCAGCGCCGACAACCGATCCACCAGATCGCGCCACTCCAGGCCATCGTCTTTCTGCAAGATGGCGATCATGTCCTTGAGGATCACCAACCGCGTCCGCGGCGGGACGATGCGCAGCTTCTGCTTCTTCAGCGCCGTGCGATAGCGGCGGAATAGCTCCGGCCGGGCAACCGCCTGGGCCGCGCGGCGGACGTAGGTCGTCGTGCCGTCTTTCTCGACGACGATGCGGCCGGGGTAGCGGCTGAGGAATTTGCTGAAGGAGGTGTCGGTGTACTGGAAGCGGCCGAACTGGCCGCCGCTTAACTCGATCATGCGCTCCTTGACGACGCTGGCGCGCACGCGCTCGTCGCCCACCAGAAGGCCATCGACCGCCTTGGCCAGCAGCACCTCGGCCTCGTTGTCGCTGAGCGGCGGCGCGGGCAGGAGGTCTTCGTAGTAGACGTACTCGTCGCACAGGCTCATCAGGTTTTCGCTGGTCGTGTGCCGCAGGCCGATGCCGATGACGTGCTTGCCGCGCCGGCGCAGGGCATGGATGAGCGGCAGGAAGTCGCGGTCGCCGGTGACGAGGACGTAGGTGCTGTACTCCTGGCCATCGACGAGGGTGTCCATCGTATCGACGACCATGTACATGTCGATGAGGTTCTTGCCGAAGTTGTTGAGGGCCACGGCCGACTGCATGGTGAAGCCGGCGGCGGCGATATCCTTCATCAACTTCTGGTCCTGGCGCAGGTTGCCGGAGTAGGCGCGACGCAGGACGACCCGGCCGCCGGTGCGCTGCTTGATGTCGTCGATGATGAGGTTGACGTCAAAGTTGAGATTGGCGTCGCGCGCGCCAATTACCAGGTTGTCGAGGTCGAGAAAGATGGCGACATCATTGGCCATTGGTGATTTTTCCTGAAAGGCCCGGCAGGTTACGCGTGTGGCGTCGTCGGCTGGCTGTTTTTCCTTTGGCGTTCGATTCTAAGCCCATTCCGGCGGACTGGCAACGGAAAAGCAGCGATGTTTCCCGTGAAACGTCGGCCACTGTCGTGGTCACAGCCGTGGCCACGACAGTGACTACGGCTGTGAAGCAGTGGGAGATTGTTTCACGGGAAACATCAGCCGCTCTTGGCGTCGCCCGGCAAACGTGTTACGATGCGCCATCGCGCCGCCGCGCACTCCCGGCGGCCCCAATGTGCGATGTCTGATCCCATCCCCGTCTGCGACTACGAAGGCTCCGACTACCGCGCCCGCTTCTGGCAGAATCAGGGGCGCGACTACGAGGATCGCGCCGAGCGCGTCGCCCTGCGCCGGCTGATGCCGCCGGGCGGCGACACGCTGCTCGATATCGGCGCGGGCTTCGGCCGCCTGGCCGGCGAATACAGCGGCTACCGGCGCGTCGTCCTGTTCGATTACTCCCGTTCCCTCTTGCGCGAGGCCCGCGAACGTTGGGGCGACGATCCCCGCTTCCTCTACGTCGCCGGCAACTGGTACAACCTGCCCTTCGTCGATGGTCTGTTCGAGACGCTCGTCCAGGTGCGCACGCTCCACCACGCCGCCGACCCGCCGGCCCTGTTCGACGAGCTGGCCCGCGTCGCCCGCGCCGATGCCGCCTACGTGCTCGAATTCGCCAGCAAGCACAACGTCAAGGCGATGCTGCGCTACTGGCTGCGCCGGCAGACGTGGTCGCCCTTCGACCCCGAACCGGTCGAGTTCGTCGCCCTCAACTACGACTTTCATCCCGACTGGATTCGCGCCCAGCTCGTGGCCGCCGGCTTCGCGCCCGGCGACATGCTGACCGTGTCCCACTTCCGCCTTGGCCCGCTCAAGAGCCTGGCCCCGACCGGGCTGCTGGTGGCCCTCGACAGCGCCGCCCAGCGCACCGGCCGTTGGTGGCAGCTCTCGCCCAGCGTCTTCGTTCGCAGCCGTCTCGTCCGGCCGCAGTCGCCCCCCGGCGGCGGCTTCTTCGCCTGCCCGACCTGCCATCTCTCCCTCGGCGAACCGCGCGACGGCCTGCTGGTCTGCGCCAACCCGGCCTGCGGCCGGCGCTGGCGGGTGGAGGATGGCCTGTATGACTTCAAGGAACCCGTCTGATCGCGGGGCGCTCAACCGGTGGTTGGCCCTGCCGGTGGTCGCCGCCGCCGGCGCGCTGGGCCTGACCGTGGCCACGCGCCGCCTGATGCGCCGCCCCGTGCCCAAGCCCAGCGGACGCGCCGTCCTCGACGGCCTGCACGCTCCGGTGGAGGTTATCCGCGACGAGTGGGGCGTGGCTCACATCTACGCCGCCAACAACGACGACCTCTTCTTCGCCCAGGGTTATGTCCAGGCGCAAGATCGCCTGTTCCAGATGGACCTCAACCGGCGGTTGGGGCTGGGCCGGCTGGCCGAGGTGACCGGCCCGCTGGGCGTCGCCTTCGACAAGTTCGCCCGCTACCTGGGCTGGCCGCGCGCCGCCCGCGCTCAGGCCGACCTGAGCGACCCCACGACGGCCGCGGTCATCGCCGCCTACAGCGCCGGCGTCAATGCCTTCATCGCCACCCAGCCGCCGCCGGCCGAGTTCCACCTGCTGGCCTATCGCCCCGAGCCGTGGGACGCCCTGGCCACCAGCGCCTGGGGCACGGTGCTGGCCTGGGGGTTGTCGTGCAACTGGGAGTCGGAACTACTGCGCGCCTGGCTGCTCGACGAGTTGGGGCCGGAGCGCGCCGCCGACCTGACGCCCGTTTACCGTCCTGACTATCTGACGACCATCCCCGACGAGGCCATCGGCCGCCGCCTGGCCGAGGGGCTGCTGAGCGCGTTCCGCGAGACGGTCGCCCACGGCCCGGTCGGCGCGCCGCTCGTGGGGCAAAGCCTGGGCAGCAACAACTGGGTCGTCAGCGGGGCGCGCACCGCCAGCGGCCGGCCGCAACTGGCCAACGATCCCCACCTGCCGCCCGTCTTCCCGACCATCTGGTACGCCATTCACCTCTACGGCGGCGATTACCACGTTGCCGGCTTCACCCTGCCCGGCGTGCCCGGCGTCGTCATCGGCCACAACGAGCATTGCGCCTGGGGCATCACCAACGCCTTCCCCGACGTGCAGGATGTCTACATCGAGCGCTTCCACCCCGACAACCCCACGCACTACGAGGTCAACGGCGTGTGGCAGGCGGCCGAGGTCACTCAGGAGGTCATCCACGTTCGCGGCCTGCGCGACGTGGTCATCACCGTCCGCGCCACGCGCCACGGCCCGGTCTTCTCCGACCTGCTGTCCGGCGGCGCCGCTGTCCCCAGCGCCCATGCCGACCTGGCCTACGACTGGACGCTCTTCCGAACGGGCAACCACTTGCGGGCCGCGCTGACCATCAACCGGGCTACTGACTGGGCCAGCTTCCGCGAGGGGTTGCGCCACTGGGCGTTCCCCGGCCAGAACGTCGTCTATGCCGACACGGCCGGCACGATCGCTTATATGATGCCCGGTCTTGTGCCGCGGCGGCGCAACGGCTACGGGCTGACGCCCGTACCCGGTTGGAGCGATGACTTCGCCTGGGATGGCTTCATCCCCTTCGACGAGTTGCCATGTTATGTCAACCCGTCGGAGGGCTTCATCGCTACGGCCAACAACTGCATGGCCGGCGACAGCTACCCCCACTGGCTGACGGGCGAGTGGCTGACCGACTACCGCGTCCGCCGCATCCGCGCGTTGCTGGCCGAGCAGCCGAAGCTGACCCTCGACGACCACCGCCGCATCCAGACCGAGACCGTCTCGCTGCTGGCGCGGCGCTTCCTGGCCGCGGCGCTGCCGGCGGCGCAGATTGCGGCCCCGACCCCGGCTGAGGACGATCTGCGCGACGCACTGGCCTGGCTGGCCGATTGGGACGGCGACATGGCCGAGGACAGTATCGCCGCGACGCTCCAGTTCGGCTGGCTGGTTCACTTCACCCGCGCCGCCGTGGCCCAGGCCGTTGGCCCCCAGCGGGCGGAAACGCTGCTGGCCCGCGGCGAGCAGACCGGCTTTCCGTTCATGCCCTTCTACGAGATCGCCTACGAGCTGTCGCTGCGCTGGTTGGAGGGCGCGTCGGGGCTGGCCGGCTGTGAACCGCCGCCGGACTGGGTGGGCGATGTGCGCCCGCGGCTGCTGCCGGCATTGCGTGAGACGCTGGCCGTCCTGCGCCGCGAAGTCGGCCCCGACCCGGCCGACTGGGCGTGGGGCAAGCTCCACCGCGTCGCCTTCCAGCACGAGATGACGCGGCTGCCGGGCGTCGGCCGCCTGTGGAAACCGACGACCATCTCGGCCCCCGGCGACGGTTACAGCATCAACCAGAGCGACCTGTCGCCCCACTTCCCGCCCGATCCGGCGACGATCATCGCCAGTTGCCGGCTCATCGTCGACGTCGGCGCGTGGGACGAGAGCCTGGCGGCGCTGCCCGGCGGCCAATCGGGCCATCCTGCCAGCCCCCACTACCGCGACCGGCTGGCGGAATGGCGCGAAGGGCGCTACTTCCCGCTCCTCTTCTCCCGCCCGCGCGTCCTGGCTGCCGCCGCCGGCACATGGCGTCTGGAGCCGGAATAGTGGCCGGCTACCAATGACCATATGCCCCCACTGCTCACTCCGCCTCTCCTTTGCCACCCGCGGCCGTTGCTCTACAATACTTCTCCCATGAGCAAGCACACGTTCCTGCGCCTCGTTCGGGCCATTGCCCGCTTTGTCCTGCACGTCATCGCCCGGATTGAGATCATCGGGAGCATCGACCACCAGACCGGCGGCTTCATTATCACCGGCAACCACATCGGCCGGCTGGAAGCCTTCCTGGCCATCATCCTGGCCAACCGGGATGACATCGTTCTTATCCTGGCCGAGAAGTACAAGAAGTACGCCATCTGGCGCTACATCGCTCGCAAGGTGGACGGCATCTGGATCAACCGCTTCGACGCTGACTTCGGCGCGCTGCGGGCGGTGCTGAAGCGGCTGGAGCAGGGCGAGGTGCTGGCCGTGGCCCCGGAGGGCACGCGCAGCCCGACCGAGTCGCTGCTGCCCGGCCAACGCGGCGCGGCCTATCTGGCGGCCAAGTCGAACCTGCCCATCATCCCCATCGGCATCGTCGGCACGGAGGATCGCATCGTTAAGCAGCGTCTGAAGCGCTTCCAACGGCTGGACATCACCATCCGCGTGGGCGCGCCCTACTTCCTGCCGCCCATGCCGCGCGCCAACCGCGACGCCTGGCTGCAAGAGCAGACCGACGAGATCATGTGCCAGATCGCCGCCCTGTTGCCGCCCAGCCACCGCGGCGTCTACGCCGGCTACCCGCGGCTGCTGTCGCTGTTGGCGGAGAGGGGCAGCCCGTTCGCGGAGGATGCCGCGCTCGGCCTTGCCGCCCCGCAATAGGTGCTAAAAACCTTGTGCCGTTCGGCTGAGCAATTGAGAGATCCCATGAGCTACCTAAACCAGATCCTTCTTGGCGACTGCCTGGACGTGCTCAGAGAGATTCCTGACGCCACGGTCGATCTCATCGTGACCTCGCCGCCCTACGCTGACCAACGCAAGAACGTCTACGGCGGCATCCACCCCGATCGCTACGTCGAATGGTTCATGCCCCGCGCCGAGGAGATGCGGCGGGTGCTCAAACCGACAGGCTCCTTCATCCTGAACATCAAGGAACGTGTTGTCGATGGCGAGCGCCACACCTATGTGCTGGAACTCATCCTCGCCATGAGACGGCAGGGCTGGCTGTGGACGGAAGAGTACATGTGGCACAAGAAGAACTCCCATCCTGGCAAGTGGCCCAACCGCTTCCGGGACAACTGGGAACGTCTGCTGCACTTCACCCGGAGCAAGCAGTTCAAGATGTTCCAGGATGCCGTTATGGTCCCCGTGGGCGAGTGGGCCGAATCGCGCCTGAAGAACCTGAGCGACACTGACAAGCGGCGCGACAACTCCCGCGTCGGCAGCGGCTTTGGCAAGAACATCTCCAACTGGGTAGGGCGCGAGATGGTCTACCCCAACAACGTCCTGCACATGGCCACAGAGTGTTACAATCGCGGCCACGCGGCCACGTTTCCCGTCGCCCTGCCGGCCTGGTTCATCAAGCTTCTGACGGAGAAGGACGATGTCGTCCTCGATCCTTTTGCCGGTTCAGGCACAACGTGCGTGGCCGCCAAGCAAGTCGGCCGGCAGTGGATCGGCATCGATGCGCAGGAAGCGTTCGTTAAGCTGGCCAGGGAGCGGTTGGATAAAGTGGCTGCGTACCAGGAGACACTTTGGTGATTTTGTCATGAACCAAATAGACCCAGCCGACATCGCAGCTTATGTCAATGAGAACATTGACATGTTCCATGCTCGCAGGCTGCGGTGCGTTCAGGAACTCAAGCTATCCCATCTGATTAACAAGAACCCATATCTCTTCCGTGCCAAGAACATCACCAGGGCATCTGAACTGGTAGAGCAGACACTCACCGCCTTTCTTTCATCCTCTGAGGAAAAAGACTTTGGCGACTTTCTGGAGGGGCTGGCGATCTTTGTGGCTGCGCAAGCGATAGATGGGCGTAAGTCCTCCAGCCCCGGCATTGACCTGGAACTAGTGCGCGACGGTGTCCACTATGTCATTAGCATAAAGTCGGGGACGAACTGGGGTAACTCTTCCCAGCAAGAGAAGCTTGCCGAGCATCTTAGCAAGGCGCTCATTCGTCTAAGGCAAGGGCGCGTCAATGCCGACGCGGTGCTTGGTATTTGCTACGGCAAGGTGAAGACCGCGCGGAACCCCAAGCACGGCTACCTTAAAATTGTTGGCCAGAACTTCTGGACATTTATCTCCGGCGACAGAGACCTCTATCGCAACATCATCGAGCCAGTAGGCTATCGTGCCAAGGATCACAACGATGCCTATATCAGGGCGCGCGACGGCCTTGTCAATTTACTAACCCAACAGTTCGTAGACAGATTCTGTGATGAAACCGGCGCGATTGACTGGCCCAGGCTAGTAGAAGCAAACTCAGGCAATTACGACTTGGACAAAACCATGCCGGGCCTTTCGTAGTTGATGATCACCCGTCACTCCCTTTCGTCCCTCCTCTCCACCTGGCGCGCCGCCGTCGCCGGCACCCACCACCCCCAGCCCCCCGCCTACGACGGCCCCGACGTGGTGCTGACCGGCTTCACGGAGAAGTCGGGCGAGGT
>JAIBAS010000163.1 GCA_019695075.1 Promineifilum sp.
GGCCTTGCTTCCTGATTGGTGAGGTAGTGGAACCGATAGCCATGCAGACTGGACAGGTACGCAAAGAGCATTACGCCTATGTCAAGCTGGGTTCATGCACCTTGTTCGCCGCCATCGAACCCTTGACTGGCCAGCGGCTCGCGCAGGTCCATACCCGACGAACCAAGAGAGAGTTGGCCTTGTTTTGTCAGGCAGTCGCCACCGCCTATTCAGCCGCGACCCGGATTCGACTCGTTTTGGACAACCTCAACACCCACAACGCCAGCGCCTTCTACGAACACCTACCAGCCGATGAAGCCTTTGCCCTGGCCCAGCGGTTTGAGTTCTTCTACACGCCCAAATCGGCTAGCTAGCTCAATATGATTGAGATCGAGTTCTCAGCCATAGCGCGCCAGTGCCTGAAGCGACGTATCCCCACCCAGAAACTGTTGGAATCGGAACTGTTGGCCATCATCGCTGAACGAACAGAGAAACGCATCACGATCAATTGGCAGTTCTCGATTGAGGTTTGTCGTCAGAAGCTGAATTCGCGCTATTCGGTTGTTAACGAGGCCAAATCCAAATTCATGAAAGTGCCGGCTATTTAGGTTACAGAGTACTAAGTGCCAGAATGAGCTTCTCGCGGTCGCGCTTGTAAAGCTCGTTAGGATTACCCCTTCCCCGCAAAGCGCTCTACAATTGCGCTTTCAGCGATTCCTTCGCCGGTCATGATGAGCGCGAACCATACACGCACCAACGACGAGTGGGTCGAGGACCTGCGCGAACCCGGCCCGCGCCGCGAGACCGCGCTGGACGATCTGCGCCAGGTGCTGGCCAACGGCCTGCGGCGCGGCCTCGTCGGCCAGGTGGACACGGCCGCGCCGGAGTTCGATGCGCTGGTTGATGACTTCGTGCAGGAAGCGCTGCTGAAGGTACTCGACAACCTCGATTCCTTCGCCGGGCGCTCACTCTTCACCACCTGGGCCAACAAGATCGCCCTGAATCTGGGCCTGACCGAGCTGCGCCGCAAGCGCTGGCGCGATAGCTCCCTCGACCAACTGACCCAGACCGACGACGGCGACTTCACGCCCTCGTTCGTGGCCGATCTCTCGCCGCGGCCGGAGGAACTGGCCGAGCGGCGCGAGCTGCTGGCCTACGTCGCCCGCCTCATCGGCGAGGAACTGACCGAGAAGCAGCGCACCGCCCTGGTCGGCGTGGTCATCCAGGGCAAGCCGCTCAGCGAGGTGGCCTACCGCATGGGTTCCAATCAGAACGCCGTCTACAAGCTGCTGTTCGACGCGCGACAGCGCTTGCGGCGGCGCATGGCCGACGATGGCCTGACGCCAGAGGACATCATCGCCACGTTTGCCGCCCTCTAGGCCGGCATAGGTGTAAGAAAGGACGACTGATGCGCGTCAGAGAGGCAGAATGTCAAGCGTGAAAGAGACCATCCACGTACTCCTGGAGCGGCCTCAACGGGTCGAGTTGACCGTCATCAATCTGGATGATCCCTCGTGCGACCGGCTGCTCCAGCTACTATGCGCGACACGCGACGACGAGCTATCCTGCGAGGATGTGTTTGCCTGCCTCGACGAGTACGTTGACTGCCTGCTCAATCGCAGCCAGATGATGAACATACCCCTCGTCGAGCACCACCTGTCTCTCTGCGCCGATTGCCGCGACGAACTGCGCGCCTTGCAGCGGGCCTTGACCCTGGCCGCGGCCGACGACTAGACCACAACACACCCATCCCCGCGCCGCCGTTGAGCCATCGCGGCGCAACCAACGAACAGGAGAAGACAGGCTATGTTACTCGCAGGCGACATCGGCGGCACGAAGACGGTTCTGGCCCTCTTCGACGCCCAGGCGGGCGCAGCGCTCATCGACCGCCACCCCGTGCTGGAACGCACCTTCCCCAGCCAGCAATATCACTCCCTGGAATTGATCGTTGAAGAGTTCTTGCAGGAATGCCCCCACCACGTGACCGCCGGCACCTTTGGCGTGGCTGGGCCGGTCGTCGGCGGCCGGGCGCAGGTGACGAATCTGCCCTGGGTGATCGAGTCCGAGAGCATGGCCGCGCGCTTCGGCTTTGGCATCCACCTGCTCAACGACCTGGAAGCCCTGGCCACGGCCGTGCCCTTCCTGGAGAAGACCGACCTGGTGACGCTCAATGAGGGCGTGGGCGTCGAGCATGGAGCCATCGGCGTCATCGCGCCGGGCACGGGCCTGGGCGAGGGCTTCCTCGTCTGGCTGGGCACGCGCTACGAGTCGTACCCGTCGGAGGGCGGCCATTGCGCCTTCGGCCCGACGACGCCGCTGCAACTGGAGATGCTCAACTACTGGCTGCCGCGCATGGGCCACGTCAGCTACGAGCGGTTGTGCTCCGGCCTGGGCATCCCCAACATCTACTCCTTCCTGCGCCAGACGAGCCGCTATGAGGAGCCGCAATGGCTGCGCGACGCGCTGGCCGAGGCGGCCGACCTGACGCCGGTCATCATCCGCACGGCCGTGGCCAGCGAGGCCGACATCTGCGTGGCCACGCTGGAGCTATTCATGGAAATCCTGGGTGACCAGGCCGGCAACCTGGCCCTGACCGTGTTGGCCACCGGCGGCATCTACCTGGGCGGCGGCATTCCCCCGCGCATTCTGCCCCAGTTGCAAAAGGGGCCGTTCATGAGCTTCTTCCGCGACAAGGGCCGCTTCAGCGAGATGATGGGCCGCATCCCCGTCCACGTCATCTACAACCCCAAGGCCGCCCTCTATGGCTCGGCCTACGATGCGATGGCGCTTTCGGGCCTGCTCTGAGGTCTATGCCTGTTGACAACGAGGGGCCAATGACCCCAGAGGTGCGCGTCGTCGCCAACATAGCCGCGGCGGCCGAATACGTCGTCGCCGCGCTACAGGCGGCGCTGGCCGACGGCGCGGTGGCCACGCTGGTGCTGGCCGGCGGGGCGACGCCGCTGCCGCTCTACGCCCGCCTGGCCGAGGCTGCCGATCTCGACTGGCCGCGCATCCACGTCTTCTGGGGCGACGAGCGCCTGGTGCCACCCGACGACCCCGGCAGCAACTACGCCGCCGCCCACGAGGCGCTGTTGCGCCACGTGTCCCTGCCGGAGGCCAATATCCATCGCATCAAGGGCGAACTGGAGGACGTCGCCGCCGTGACCGACTACGCCGAGCAGTTGCGCGGCTTCGCCCAGCGCTACGACGCCGACTGCCCGTCGCCGTGGCCGCGCTTTGACATCGTTCTGCTGGGGCTGGGCGCGGACGGGCACACGGCGTCGCTGTTCCCCGGTTCGCCGGCGGCCTGCGTCGTGCCGGTCATGGCCGTCACCGCCGAATACGACGGCCGCCCCGCCCGGCGCGTCACCCTGACGCCCATCGTCTTCAACCACGCCCGGCGCGTGGCCTTCCTGGTTAGTGGGGCTAACAAGGCCGCCGCCGTCGCCGCCGCCCTCGGCCCGGAACGCGATCCGGAGCGCTACCCCGCCCAGCGCATTGAGCCGGAGGAAGGCGAAGTCGTCTGGTTCCTGGATCGCGCGGCGGCTTCTGAAATAAAAGGGGGCTAGGGTGTGTATGCAAAGTAGCGCCGGCCACGCCCGCCCCGGGCTGAAGCCACGGAGCTAGTCAACGACGGCCCCTGAATGGGCCTTCAGAGGTGTGCGCGCGTTGCCTTAGCCGGCCTCGGCCGGCGTCGTTGAGTAGCCCGGTTGCCTTTAGGCCCGGGCGGCCTGGTCGAACAAACCGCCGGCCACGCCCGCCCCGGGCTGAAGCCACGGAGCTAGTCAACGACTGCCCCTGAATGGGCCTTCAGAGGTGCGCGCGCGTTGCCTGAGCCGGCCTCGGCCGGCGTCGTTGAGTAGCCCGGTTGCCTTTAGGCCCGGGCGGCCTGGTCGAACAAACCGCCGGCCACGCCCGCCCCGGGCTGAAGCCGCGGGGCTACGCAACGACGACCCCTGAACGGGCCTTTAGAGCGGAACGAGAGTTGCCTGAGCCGGCCTCGGCCGGCGTCGTTGAGTAGCCCGGTTGCCTTTAGGCCCGGGCGGCTCTTCTGGCCCACCACGCGGCCAGCCCCAGACTGCCGAAGACGACGACCGCCAGCCCGACGACGATGCCCACGTAGGGCCAGTCGTAGCGGTGGGGATCGCCGCCCATGACGATCTGATAGCGGTTCTCGGTCGTGAAGTCGGGGAAGAAGGCCGCCCCCGGAGCCAGAGAGATAACGAACTCCTCGGTCTCGTCCACGGTCACGCGCAGGATGGGCGCATCGTAGTTGACTGTGATGTGGCGCAGTTGTGTGTCGGCGAAGACGCCGGGCACGAGCAATTCCGGCTTCTGGCCGTTCTCGCCGGCGGCGGGGGTGCGCAGGCGGATAATGAGATCGTCGCCCACCTGGCCCAGGGTCAAGTTGCGATGTTCGGCGTCGGCCGAGATGGAGAGGATGCGGGCCGGGCCGCGTTGGTCGCGGGCGGCCGTGGCGACTCTGGTATCGATGTAGAAGTAGTTGGCCTCGCGGGCGTAGTCGGAGAAATCGAAGAAAGCGCTGCCCGTCGTCAGCCACTCACCCGGCCCGACAGTAACGCCTTCGCCGTCCTGAGGCGTCACCGGCCCTTCGCTCCAGACCAGCGCGGGGGCCGGGACAATGGCTAACGGACTGATATCCTCAAACGGCGACTCGCCGGCGAAATCGTATATGGCGAAGATGATTAGAGAGCTGTCATCATGGCCTTGCAGTTCCAACCACTCTAGCCGCCCGCTCCACTGCCGCCGCCCCACGGCCTCGTTGCCGATGACCAGCGGGTACGACGTATCCCAATTGCTGAGATGGACGCTGCGGTAGAGGTGGACAGTGAAGAAGAAGACAGCCAGCATGTAGATGTTAAGCCCGATCAGCCAGTTGCGGAGGGTGACATATTGGCGCAGAGCGCGCCCGACGCCCATCGCCCAGCCATTGAACAGCGCCGCGCCCAGCAGCGCCCCCAGCCCGTTGGCGATCACATCGGCCAGCGACGGCACGCGCTCCGGCAGGAAGAACTGCGCCCCCTCCAGTGCCGCCGAGAAGAGGACGCAGAGGGCCACCGTCCAGCCGGCAATGGCCCAGGGGCGGCGGGCAGCCCCGCCGCGCCCGGCCAGCAGCCCCGCCAGCCCAAAGCCGAGCGGCGCGAAGAGCAGGACGTTGAGCGGCACGTCGCGGATGGTCAGCGGGGCCAGCGTGGCCCGCTCCCACGGGACGCGGCCGTCCCAGACGAAATCGAACGGCAAGAGGCGCAGCCGCAAGATCAGCGCGACCATGCCCAGGACGATCAACGCAAAGAGAAGACGCGACGCGCGGCCGGTATTCATGGTCATAGTCCTGGCCGGCGCGGGCCTACGCCGCCCAGGCCAGCCCCAACTCGGCGGCGCGGGCGGTGTAGGCGGCAATGTGGTCGCGCGTCACCGCGCCCATGTCGGCCCCGGCCTGAAACGCCTTGAACCAGCCGGTGATCTCCGTCAGGGCATCGACCCAGGTGTAGACCGGCCGCCAGTCGAGGCGATGGGCGGCCTTGTCCCAACTAAGGCGCAGCAGGCCGGTCTCGACCTCGGCATAGCCGGGGCGGGTGTGCTCCCACGCGCCGCTGCCCCACAGTTCCACCAGCTTCTCGGCCAACGCCTGCGCCGGCACGCCCTTCTGCTCCAGCGGGCCGAAGTTCCACGGCTCGCCAAAGGCCGGGCCGTGGCGCAACAGCTGCGCGCCCAGCCACAGATAGCCGCTCAGCGGCTCCAGCACGTGCTGCCACGGCCGCACGCTCAGCGGGTTGCGCACGCCGATAGGCCGGCCGTCCATCAGCGCCTTCATGCAGTCGGGCACCAGGCGATAGTCGGCGAAGTCGCCGCCGCCGATGACGTTACCCGCCCGCGTCGAGGCGATGGCCACGCCGTGACGGGCGTAGTCGCCCGGCGCGAAGTAGGTGCTGCGATAGGCGGCGATAGCCAGTTCGGCCATGGCCTTGCCGGCGCTATAGGGATCGTGGCCGCCGAGTTGATCCGACTCGCGGTAGCCCCACAGCCACTCCTGATTCTCGTAGACCTTGTCGGTGGTGATGCTGACCAGGGCGCGGACGCTGTCGGTCTGGCGGATGGCTTCCAGGACGTTGACCGTGCCGCCGGCGTTGGTGTCGATGGTCAGCTTGGGCAACTCCACCGAGCGCAGGACGATGGGCTGCGCCGCCAGGTGGAAGACGAGTTGCGGCCGGTGGGCGATGATCGTCTGGTGCAACGTCTCGTAGTCGCGGATATCGCCGCGCACGTCGGTGATGCGCTCGGCCAGCCCCGCGGCGACGAAGTTGCTCGGCCGCGTCGGCGGCTCCGGCAGGCTATAGCCGATGACGTGCGCGCCCAGTTCGAGCAGCCAGGTCGTCAGCCACGAGCCTTTGAAGCCCGTGTGGCCCGTGACGAGCACGGGGAGAGAAGAGTAAGTGTCAGAGAAAGAGGTCATATATGGTCTGTAAATCGTTAAGGGGCTGGGCGACGCACCGAAAATGCGACGGTCTATTTCAGTAGAGCGATGAGCTCGTCAACGGACATGTCCGCGTCCCGCAGAATCTTTCGCAGGAGACCGCGGCCAATTTCGTCGCCTGTGTGGACTGCCACGGTGACGACTCGGCCGTCTTCGTGTCGGAGCCGGATATGACTGCCTCGCTGTCGGACAGCTTCAAAGCCGGCTTTCTGTAGCGCGGCGATTAGCTCTCGCCCGCTGATTACCGGCAGCTTGGGCATTAGATGTAGATCCTCTGTACACCAACGAATTCAGGAATGGAATCAAGTCCGCCTTCTTCCTCAAGGCATAGCACGATCACTTCGCGCATGTTGGCCATCAGCTCATCGATCGTCCGCCCTTGACTGTAACAGGCGCGCAGTTGAGGTACTTCGCCGACGTAGAACCCATCCTCATCCCGCTCGATGATCACGTAGAACTCATGTCTGTTCATAGGGTTATTATAGCAGTTGTCAGTTGTCAGTTGTCAGTTGTCGGCGGTCTGTGGTCGACGGTCGGCCGTCATCCCTGACCGCCTTCCACCTTTACATACACCCTCAACGTCTCAATCGCGGTGTTCGCCCACGTGAACTGGGCCGCCTGCTGTGGGCCTTGGCGGCGCAGGTCGGCGGCAAGGTCGTCCTGGGTGATGATGCCGATGATGGCCCCGGCCATGCCGCGAGCGTCGTCGGGGTCGATGGCGAAGCCGGCCGGGCCGATGATCTCCGGCAGCGAGCCGCCGTCGCTGGCGACGACGGGCGTGCCGCAGGCCATCGCCTCCAGCGGCGGCAGCCCAAAGCCCTCGCGGCGGCTGGGAAAGGCGAAGACCTCCGCCTGCCGGTAGAGCACCGGCTTGTCGGCCTCCTCCACGTAGCCGAGCCAGCGCACGAAGCGGCCCAGCCCGGCCCGCGCGATGATCGCGTCGTAGTCGGGGAAGCTGGGCGACGCGCCGGCCGGCTTCTGCCCGGCCAGCAACAGCGGGTAGTCCTCGCCCAACGCCTGGGCCACGTAGGTGTAGGCGTGGAGCAGAGTGACGACGTTCTTGTGGGTCTCGTAGCCGCCCAGATAGAGGACGTAGAAGTCGGGCAGGTCATATTTGCGCCGGACAGCCAGATCGACGAGGCTGTTGCCCGCCCGCGGTGT
Organism: Promineifilum sp.; assembly: GCA_019695075.1. Taxonomy (GTDB): domain Bacteria; phylum Chloroflexota; class Anaerolineae; order Promineifilales; family Promineifilaceae; genus Promineifilum. The sequence goes on from JAIBAS010000163.1 coordinate 7,637, forward strand.
ATATTCCGGGCCGACGCCCAGATAGACGACGCTGACGTCGCCCTCGGCCAGGCCCAGGTGGGCGAGGATGTCGTCCTTGCTGGCCTGTGAATCGGTCAGTACGTGGCCCGCCCCGCGCGCCGCGGCGCTGACGAGGGCGTTGTAGAGCCGGGGGCCGGCGCCACGGCGATACTCCGGCACCAGCAGCGTCGTCAGGTCGTGGACGGTGACCACCAGCGGCACAGGCGAACGCAGCGGCGGGCCGAAGTAGGGTACGTGGGCCAACGTGGCCCCGACGCGCCGGCAGGCGGCCGGGAAGTCACGCTGCTCGAATAGCACCTTGCCGACGTGGCCCGGCCGCAGCGGCACAACGGCCACGGCCACGCCCGCGGGCACGTCCTCCGGCGGCGCGCCGCCCGGCGGCTGCGGGTAGACCAGGGTGATGTCCAGGTCTGACACCAGTTGCCGCAGATGGGTGACGAGTTGGCGGGTATACTGGCCGCTGCCGGTGTTGGGCCGGCTCCAGAAGGTGGCGTTGACGGCGACGTGCATCGACCGGGATTATACCCCTTTGCCCACCCCCTGGCCTATGATATAGTTTGTTCACGCGAGTGGCCTCAAACCACATGGAAGAGCCAAGACGACAGTTCGTTCCCGGTCTGGGTGTTTTGCTCCTGTCGGCCATCCTGTTGGGGATAGTCGGTGCGTTGTTGCACGACTTCCGGGGGGTGAGCAACGGCCGCGTCGGCGCGCTGCTGTGGGCCGGCGGCGTGCTGATTACTTTCGTGCTGGGCACGGCCTACCTCTCGCGGCGCGTGTTGCCCCTGCTGGGCAACAGCGGCTGGGGTGAGGGCTTCCGCCTGCTGTGGCGCAGCTACCTGATGGGCGTCAATGCGCTGCTGACCGGCGTGCGCCACGAGCCGCTCGGCTCGGCCAAGCCCAAGAAAAAGGCCGCCGACGCGCTGCCGCGCAGCTTTAGGCTGTTGGGGGCCGGCTTCCTATTTAGTCACGAGGCCGCGGCCGTCACCCGCGGAAACAGCTTCGCCCGCGCTGCCGGGCCGGGGTTGGTGCTGTTGCAGCCCGGCGAGTCCATCGCCAAGGTCTTCGACCTGCGCACCCAGTCGCGCAAGCAGTCCGTCAGCGCCACCACCCGCGACGGCATCCCCGTGACCACCAGTGTCAGCGTGTCCTTCCACGTCCGCCGGCTGTCGCCCAACGAGCGGCGTCCGCGTTCCGTCGAAACAGACGCCATTCCCTACCTCTATGACCGCCAGGCGCTCTTCGACCTGACCTACGCCGGTAGTGTCGCCGGCGATGACAAGCTCGATTGGACGGAGCAGATCGCGCCCGCGGCGGCGACGCTGCTGGTGGGCGAGATCGGCCGGTACATGCTCGACCAACTGCTTGTCAGCGGCGGGGCCGGGCCGCTGGGCGAGATCAAGGCCAACATCAAGCGCGGGCTGGAGGCCATGCAGGAGAGCGACGACGGGCCAACGCTGCCGAAGGGCATTGCCATCGTCAGTGTCGGCGTCGGCGCGTTGGAGATGCTGCCCGACGTGATGCTCAAGCGGTTGGGAACGTGGCAGGTTAAGTGGCAGACGGAGGCGACGAAGAAGCTTGCTGAAGGCGGCGCGGAGAGGCAGCGTCTGATCAATCAGGCCCGCGCCCTGGTCCTGTCGGAGAACATCGACAATCTGCTGACGAGCATCGAGGCCACGCAGAGCCTGGGACAGTCGCCCTTGCCGGAGATCATCCTGTCGCAAGTGGTTACGGCGCTGGAGGCCCTATCTACCAATCAGGCAACCCGCGCCCTACCCGAGAACACGCAGTGGCTCGGCCAGGCCAGTGATGCCTCGCGCGAGATTCGCCACTTCCTGGAGTCGGAGGAGTAGGCCCGTGGCGCAACAGGTGCAAGTCCAAATCGCGCCGAGCGCCTCGGCCGAGGCCGCTGGCCAACGGTCGCGCTGGACGTTTCCCTGGCTGACCTGGCCGCGGCTGATTCTGCTGGGCTTGCTCATCGGCTACTGGATTTTTGTCAGCCGCCTGGAGCGCGTCGAGGCCAACGTCGTCCTGGCGCGCATCTTTCTGCCCGATCTATCCACGGGTCAGGCGGCGTCGGTCACGTTTTCGCCCTGGCTGGAGATGGCGACCGAGCTGCTCCATCCGCGCGTGTTGCGCCACTTCATCCCTCTCTTCGTCGGTTGGTATCTGGCGGTGCAGGCGACCGTCAGCCTGATGCAGATCCTGTATGATTGCCCCGACCGGGAGACGGCCGCGGCCTTCCTGAAACGCCAGCGCCGCGACCGAGTCGCCTACATGGAATTGCCCTTCGTCGTCTTGCCCCACACGCTGGAGAGCATCCGCGAAGAGTCGATCCTGCTGCGCGTCGGCGGGCCGGTGCAGGTGATCATCCCCAACGGCTACGCCGCCGTGACCGAGCGCAACGCCCGCTTCCTGCGCGTCCTGCCGCCCGGCTATCACGTCCTGGGGCGTTTCGAGTACATGCTGGGGGTCATCGACCTGCAACCACAATCGCGCAGCTCTGAAAATGTGGCCATGCTGACCCGCGAGGGCATCCGCGTTGAGGCCGACGTCGGCCTGACCTTCTGCATCGACCCCGGCGAAGAGCCGTCGGCCCAGCGGCCCTACCCCTTCCGGCCGGAGGCGGTGCGCAAGGCGGCTTATGGCGGGGCGGTGGGCGGCAATGGCAAGGTGTCCACCTGGGACGGCGCCCCGGTGGGCCGGGTTATCGGCGCGCTGAGCGGTTGGGTGTCCACCCACACCCTCGACGACCTGCTGGTGGCCGACGCCTCCCACGACGCGCACAATCTCATGTTCCAGGCCGTCATCGACAAGGTCTGGGACAAAGACGGCCTGCTCAAGGACGGCATCAAACCCCTGCGCGTCCACATCAGCCGGCTGACGCCGCCGTCGGAGGTCAGCCAGCAGTACACGGAGGTGTGGTTGGCGGCCCAGGAGAAGGAGGATCTGCTGGCCTACGCCAACGACACGGCGCAATTGGCCAAAGACCTGGAGATGCTCCACGACGAGGGGCAACTGCTGATCGTCCAGAGCATCGTCGAGGCCATTCGCCGGACACAGCAGGAGGCCGGCGGCCGCATGTCCGGCTACATCCTGGCCATGAGCCTGGTGGAAGCGTTGCAGAAGATGTTCCACTTGAGCGTCGAAGAGGCGCGGGTCGTCGGCGAAAATACCGGCCGTGTGGAGGAGAAGATGGACAATGTCACCCAGCGGCTGGCCGGTCTGGAAGAAAGCCTGAGGTTGCCGACCGTTAACTTCAACCCCTCCAAGCCCGACTAGGCCGGTAAATCCGATGGCCGAGCGCCCCGCCAGCTCTCCCGGTGACTTCCACTCCTCTGCTTCCCAGACGGACGCGCGTCCCCGCGCCGAGGCTGTCCTGGGCCTGGAGCGTCTGCTGGACATCCTCTTTCCCGGCCCGCCCTCGCTCGACTGCGTGACCATCGACGATATCGAGCGGCGCTACCCACTAACGGGGCTGGGCGCGCCGGCGCTGACGGCCATTGAGCAATCGCAGCGCATTGTGCGCGCCCGCGGCGACTTCAGCCAGACAGGTCTGGGTGAGTTCCACATCGGCCTGATCTACTTTCAATGGGCCGACCACCGCGCCGCGGCCAACCAGTTCGCCTTGGCCCGCCAGTCGTGGACGCTGGCCGGCGACCACTCGGCCAACTGCCTAACCCACTTCGCCCAGGGGCTGGCACTCTACAACGCCTACCACCACGAGCCGGCCATGCTCCAATTCGGCCGGGCCGAGCGGCTGCTGAACCGGCCCGTCCACGGCGCGGGGGCCGCGCGCCATGCCGCCCTGGCCGACAAGCTGCGCCCCCTGCTGACGGCGGCGCAGGTCGCGCTGCGCGAGGACCTCTGGCCCAAGGACGAGCCGCCGCCGGCGAAAGGCAAGGGGCAT
>JAIBAS010000435.1 GCA_019695075.1 Promineifilum sp.
CGCGGCGCGTCTCGCCCTGGCCGGCCAGTCGCAGCGCGCGCCCGAGTTCGACCCAGTGGGCGCGCCACGAGGGCCGGCCCGGCCCCGGCCAGCCGATGGCGGCGAGGTCAAGCGAAGCGGTGGCCGTTGGGCCTGGAGCTGTTTCCTGTGGTGTCATCATGCGTTCACCGGCAAAATCTGACGTGATTACCATTATAATGACACCAGAATGGCTGTCATTGGCCCATCGGGGTCTTTTACGCAAACTTCACCGCTGTTTCACAAGCCGTTCATTCATAATTCGGGCGGGTATGGTAAGTTGATAGGCAGAGACAGCCCGCTCCAGGAAGTAGTTGCATGGCCATGCCGTTGAAGCCTGAATCGATCATCATTGAACCCGCCCGCGGCTGGCAGGTGATCAACTGGCGCGAACTGCGTGAGTACCGCGACCTGTTCTATTTCCTCATCGACCGCGACATCAAGGTGCTCTACAAGCAGACGGTGCTGGGCTTCGGCTGGGCCATCCTGCGGCCGGTGCTGAGCATGGTCATCTTCACGGTCATCTTCGGCGGGCTGGCGCGCGTCGATAGCGACGGCATGCCCTACGCCCTGTTCAGCTACGCCGCGCTCGTGCCCTGGCTCTACTTCAGCACGGCCCTGTCCGCCTCCGCTCTCAGCCTGGTCAACAACACCGACATGCTGACCAAGGTCTACTTCCCGCGCCTCATCTTCCCCCTGACGCCGGTCTTCTCCAAGCTTGTCGATTTTGTCATCTCCTTCGCCGTCGTCTTCGTGCTGATGGCCTGGTTCCACGTGGCGCCGACGGCGCGCATGCTCTACCTGCCGCTGCTTATCCTGCTGATGATGCTGGCCACGGCCGGCATCAGCCTGTGGTTCGCGGCCATGTCGGTTCACTATCGCGATGTCAAGCACGCCATGCCCTTCGTGACCCAAATCCTGATGTACGCCGCGCCGGTCGTCTGGTCGGCGGCGCTCATCGAGGAGCGCTTCGGCCAGGCCGGGCGGCTGGTGTTCGGCCTCTACCCGATGGTCGGCGTCATCGAGGGCTTCCGCGTGGCCCTGTTGGACACCGGCCCCATGCCCTGGGACATGCTCGCCGTCGGCACGGCCTCGGCGCTGCTTCTCTTCGTCACCGGCCTCTTCTACTTCCGCCGCATGGAAGTCAACTTCGCCGACGTCGCCTGACGCCGCGCGCCCTTGCTATGAACCACTCCCCCAACGGTCAGCACGCGCCGGTCGAGGCCATCGTCGCCGAGAACCTGGCCAAGCAGTATCACATCGGCCTGCGCGAGCAGCGCCGCGATACGCTGCTGCAATCGGCGCTGGCCGCGCTGTCCGCGCCGCTGACGAACCTGCGCCAGCTGCGGCGGCTGGGCGAAGTCAGCGCCGACGAGGCCGCCGACGTGCTCTGGGCCTTGCGCGACGTGTCCTTCCGCGTTGCCGCGGGCGAGGTCGTCGGCCTGATCGGCCGCAACGGCGCGGGCAAGAGCACGCTGCTGAAAATCCTGTCGCGCATCACCCCGCCGACGCGCGGCCGGGTGGTGCTCAACGGGCGCGTCTCCAGCCTGCTGGAGGTGGGCACGGGCTTTCACCCGGAGTTGACCGGCCGCGAGAACGTCTACCTCAACGGCACCATCCTGGGCATGCGCAAGGCCGAGGTCGAGCGGCGCTTCGACGAGATCGTCGCCTTCGCCGAGGTCGAGAAGTTCATCGACACGCCGGTGAAACGCTATTCCAGCGGCATGCGCGTGCGACTGGCCTTTGCCGTCTCGGCCCACCTGCAATCGGAAATCCTGCTGGTCGACGAGGTGCTGGCCGTGGGCGACGCCGCTTTCCAGGAGAAGTGCCTGCGGGCCATGGACGGCATCGCCCAGACGGGGCGCACGGTGCTGCTGGTCAGCCACAACATGCAGGTCATCCAGCAGCTGTGCGGCCGGGCGCTGCTGTTCGAGGGCGGGCGGCTGGTGGCCGACGGCGCGCCCTCGGCCGTGGTCGCCCGCTATCTGAGCCATGCCGCCGCGGCGTCGTTGCCGGAGCCGGTGCGGCTGGGCGACGAGTTGTGCCTGCGGCAGCTGAGCGTCAGCCAGGGCGGCGCGCCGGCCGGCGAGTGGCTCGACAGCAGCCGGCCGTTCGAACTGCGCGTCTGCTACGACATCCTGCAACCGGTGCGCAACCTGCTGCTGGGCTTCAACGTCGTCTCCAGCGACGGCGTGAACCTGTTCCGCACCTACGACATGCAATCGGCCGGGCTGGGCGAGCGCGCGCCGGGCTGCTATGAATCGGTCTTCACGCTACCCGGCGGCCTCTTGCCCGCGGGGCACTACTTCTTCGAGGTCACTGTCGGCCTGCACCGGCTGCGCTGGCTCAGCCGGGGCGACATCCGGCTGCGTCTGAACCTGGGCGGTGGCCGGCAGACCGACGTCGATTTCCCCGGCGTCGTCGCCCCGCTGGGCGATTGGACGGTTCGCCGCGCCGACGAGGCGCGCGAGCCGATTGGGAGCGAGCAGAGTCATGGCTAAGTTCTACTGGCTGGCCCACGAGCGGCAGGTGGCCAACGGCCGTATGCGCTGGCACGCCGAAGAGGCCGACGAGGCCTTTTGGGCCGACTACTGGGAGTCGAAGGTCAACGCCGCCTACTACCGCCAGGCCGAGGCGCTCGACCTGGCGGCCGACGAGTTGGGCGGCCCGCTGCTGGCGGAGATGCCGCGCGACGGACGCCATCTGGAGGCGGGTTGCGGCGCGGGCTACTGGGTCGCCGCGTTGCGCCGGGCCGGGCTGGCTGTCGAGGGGATCGAGTACTCGCGCGAGCTGGTGGCCCTGGTCAACCGGGTCTATCCCGGCCTGCCCGTCGGCTATGGCGACGCCCTGGCGATCGACTGCCCCGACAACACGTATGCGTCTTACCTGTCTTTTGGCGTCGTGGAGCACCGCGAGGCCGGGCCGCAGCCGTTTCTGGCCGAGGCGCTGCGGGTCTTGCGGCCGGGCGGCAAACTCATCATCACCGTGCCCCATCTGGGCCGCCTGCGCCGGCTGCGGGGGCAGCTAGGGCGGTATGGGGCCGCGCCGACGAAGCCCTTCTTCCAATATGGCTTCGGCGCGGCGGAGTTCACGGCGCTGGTGCGCGCGGCCGGTTTCGTGGTCGATTACAGCCGGCCGCTCTACATCCACCGGCTGCTGCTGGAAGAGGTCGGGCCATACCGTTGGCTCTACGACCGCCGCGGCGGCCCGCGCTGGCGCGACCGGGTGCGACGGCTGGGCGGCGGCCGCGACGGTCATATGCTTCTGATCGTGGCCGAGAAGCCGGCCGCCTAGCGGCGACGAGGGAGACACAACAACGATGTGCGGCATCTGCGGCGAACTCCAGCTTGACGACCGGCCCGCCCGCGACGAGGCGACCATCGCCCACCTGAGCGCGCTCATGGCCCGGCGCGGCCCCGACGACGCCGGCCACTG